>NZ_DAORSQ010000009.1:27596-33719 GCF_035443605.1 Actinotalea sp.
CGGGACGCTCCGCACGCGACCGGGACGCTCCGCACGCGACCGGGACGCTCCGCACGCGACCGGGACGCTCCGCACCCGACCGGGACGCTCCGCACCCGACCGGGACGCTCCGCACGCGACCGGTGGGACGGGAACGCTCCACCGGGTGCGGCCTGCGAGACTGGCGCGCATGCCCCGCGCCACCCTGGACAAGCAGCCGCACGAGGTCGCCGCGATGTTCGACGGGATCGCCCGTCGCTACGACCTGACCAACGACGTCATCTCGTTGGGCCAGGACCGCCGCTGGCGCACCGCGACCATCGCCGCCGTCGGCGCCCGCCCGGGCCAGACCGTCCTGGACCTCGCGGCCGGCACCGGCACGTCGAGCGAGCCGTTCGAGGCCGCGGGGGTCGACGTCGTCCCGTGCGACTTCTCGGTCGGCATGCTCGAGGTCGGCAAGGCGCGCCGCCCCAGCCTCCCGTTCACCGCGGGGGACGCCACCCGGCTGCCGTTCGCCGACGCGTCGTTCGACGCGGTCACGATCTCGTTCGGCCTGCGCAACGTCGTGGACACGGCAGCGGGACTCGCCGAGATGCTCCGGGTCACCCGGCCCGGCGGGCGCCTCGTGGTCTGCGAGTTCTCCCGCCCCACCTGGGGCCCTTTCCGCACCGTCTACACCGAGTACCTCATGCGCGCCCTGCCGCCGGTGGCCCGCGCCGTCTCCACGGAGCCGGACGCGTACGTCTACCTCGCCGAGTCGATCCGCGCGTGGCCGGACCAGCGCGGCCTCGCGGCCCTCATCCGCGGCGCGGGGTGGTCCGGGGTCGCGTACCGCAACCTGTCCGGCGGCATCGTCGCGCTGCACCGTGCCACGCGGCCGGCCGCCCCCGACGGGCCGTTCGCGCCCTAGGACGATCGTCCCGCGGCGAGGGGGCGTCCGCGCAGACATGCCCCGGGAGCGCCGTTAGACTGACCCGGTTCGGTTCGTGAAACCCTTCACAAGGATGAGGCGGGGCGTGGGGACGTTGGGCCTGGACGACGCGGACGTCATCGTCGTCGGTGCCGGTCCCGCCGGGTCCACCGCGGCCTACTACCTCGCCGTCGCGGGCCTGGACGTGCTGGTCCTGGAGAAGGCGGCCTTCCCGCGCGACAAGGTCTGCGGGGACGGGTTCACGCCGCGCGCGGTCCGGGAGCTCGTCGCGATGGGCGTGCCGATGGCGCCCGAGGACGGCTGGATCCGCAACAAGGGCCTGCGCGTCCTCGGCGGTGGCCACCGCCTCGAGCTGCCCTGGCCCGAGACGGACTCCTTCCCCTCGTACGGCGTCAGCCGCAGCCGCCGCGACTTCGACGAGACCCTCGCCCGCCACGCCGCGGCGGCCGGGGCCCGCGTCCAGGAGCTGACCAACGTCACCGGACCCGTGCTGCACGAGCGCACGGGCCGCATCGTCGGGGTCACCGCGCGCCCCGTCGACGCCGAGGGCCGCCGCGCGGGGGACGAGGTCACCTACCGCGCGCCGGTCGTCATCGCGGCAGACGGCGTCTCGGCCCGCCTCGCCCTGGCGATGGGCATCGAGAAGGACGTCCGGCGCCCCATGGGCGTCGCGGTGCGGACCTACTTCCGCACGCCGCGGCACGACGACGAGTGGATGGAGTCCCACCTCGAGCTGTGGGACGGCGCCCCCGGCCGGTCCAACCTCATGCCGGGCTACGGCTGGATCTTCGGCCTCGGGGACGGCACGGCCAACGTCGGCCTCGGCAGCGTCAGCTCGCGCGCCACCGCCACCAAGATCGACTACAAGGAGCTCCTGGCGAAGTGGGTGGCGAACACCCCGCCCGAGTGGGAGTTCACCCCGGAGAACCAGGTGGGACCGGTACGCAGCGCCGCCCTGCCGATGGCCTTCAACCGCAAGCCGCACTACACGCGCGGGCTGCTGCTCGTCGGCGACGCCGGCGGGATGGTCAGCCCGTTCAACGGCGAGGGCATCGCCTACGCCATGCAGGCCGCACGCCGCGCGGCCGAGGTCATCGCGCAGGCCAAGGCCCGCACCTCCGACGCCGGCCGCGAGCGCACGCTCGCCACCTACCCCAAGGTCATGTCAGACGAGCTCGGGGGCTACTACACGCTCGGCCGGATGTTCGTGCAGCTCATCGAGCACCCCGAGGTCATGCGCGTGTGCACGCGCTACGGCCTGCCCCGGCCCGCCCTCATGCGCCTGACGCTCAAGCTGCTGTCCGACGTGTGGGAGCCGAAGGGCGGGGACGCGTCCGACCGCCTGATCTCCACGCTGACGAAGATCGTGCCGTCCGCATGACCCGGCGACACACGACGCGGACCGGACTCCGTTCGGTCCTGGCCCTCGCCACCGGTACGGTCAGCAGGGCCGTGTCCCGGCCGGTCCGCCCTGAACTCCGGAGGGTTCGATGAGCAACCCGTACGTGCCGATCCTCGTCCTCATGGGCGTGGCCGCCGTGCTCGCCCTCGGGGGCGTGGGCGCGAGCGCGATCATCGGCCCGAAGCGCTACAACCGCGCCAAGCTCGAGGCGTACGAGTGCGGGATCGACCCGACCCCGCACGCTGTCGGCGGCGGTCGTTTCCCGATCAAGTACTACCTCGTCGCGATGTCCTTCATCATCTTCGACATCGAGGTCGTCTTCATGTACCCGTGGGCGGTCGACTTCGCGGAGCTCGCGATGTTCGGCGTCGTCGCGATGATGACCTTCCTCGCGCTCATCACGGTGCCGTTCGTCTACGAGTGGCGCCGCGGCGGGTTCGAGTGGGACTGAGCAGCGGCGCGCGCCGCGCGCACCCGTCCAGAACGATCGAGCACGGCTGTCGACGCACGGAAGGAGGGTCATGGGCATCGAGGACGCACCGTCCGGCTTCCTGCTGACGACGGTCGAGGGCTTCGCTGGCTACATGCGCAAGGCGTCGCTCTGGCCGGTCACCTTCGGCCTGGCCTGCTGCGCCATCGAGATGATGGCGACCGGCACCCCGCGGTTCGACATCTCCCGGTTCGGCATGGAGGTCTTCCGCGCCTCGCCGCGCCAGGCCGACCTCATGATCGTCGCCGGACGGGTGAGCCAGAAGATGGCGCCCGTCGTGCGCCAGGTCTACGACCAGATGGCCGGGCCCAAGTGGGTGCTGTCGATGGGCGTCTGCGCGTCCTCCGGCGGGATGTTCAACAACTACGCGATCGTCCAGGGCGTCGACCACATCGTGCCCGTGGACATCTACCTGCCGGGCTGCCCGCCGCGGCCGGAGATGCTCCTCAACGCGATCCTCACGCTGCACGAGCAGATCCAGGCCGAGCCGCTCGGCGTCAACCGCGAGGCCGCGGCGCGCGCCGCCGAGGAGGCCGCGATGGCCGCCACGCCGACCTCCCAGATGAAGGGGCTGCTGCGATGAGCGAGGCACCCCGTCCGGACCAGGCGTCCGACGTCGTCGCCACCCCCACCGGTACCGGGCCCGGTCCGGTCCCGATCGACATCCGCACCGGCATGTTCGGCGTGCACGGCTCGGGCGACACCTCGGGGTTCGGCGGCCTGGTCAGCACCGTGACGATGCCCGGCGCGAGCGAGCGGCCCTACGGCGGCTGGTTCGACGAGGTCGTCGACGTGCTCGCCGAGGTGCTCGAGGAGGCCGGCACCGCCTTCGACGACGCCGTGGAGCGCGTCGTCGTCGACCGCGGCGAGCTGACGCTCCAGGTGCGCCGCGAGCACATCCTCACCGTGTGCCGCGCACTGCGGGACGACCAGGACCTGCGCTTCGAGCTGGGGCTCGGCGTCAGCGGCGTGCACTACCCGCACGAGGTGGGCCGCGAGCTGCACGCGGTCTACAGCCTGTGCTCGGTCACCCACGGACGTCGGCTGCGCCTCGAGGTCGCGGTGCCGGACGGCGACCCGCACATCCCGACCACCGTCCCGGTCTACCCGGGCCACGACTGGCACGAGCGCGAGACATGGGACTTCTTCGGCATCGTCTTCGACGGGCACCCGGGCCTGGCCCGGATCCACATGCCCGACGACTGGCCGGGCCACCCGCAGCGCAAGGACTACCCGCTCGGCGGGATCCCGGTGGAGTACAAGGGCGCGAGCGTTCCGCCGCCCGACGAGCGGAGGTCGTTCCACTGATGGCTGACTACCCCCGGGCCGGTGCGTCGATCGTCGACGACCACGACGTGCCCGTCTTCGAGGCCGCCGGCGGCGACTGGTCCGACATCGCCGAGGAGGCCGCGCGCCTCGGCGAGGAGCGCATCGTCGTCAACATGGGCCCCCAGCACCCGTCCACGCACGGCGTGCTGCGCCTCATGCTCGAGATCGACGGCGAGACCGTGACCGAGGCCCGCTGCGGCATCGGCTACCTGCACACGGGCATCGAGAAGAACATGGAGTTCCGGTCCTGGACCCAGGGCACCACGTTCTGCACGCGGATGGACTACCTGGCGCCCCTCTTCCAGGAGACCGCGTACTGCCTGGCGATCGAGAAGCTGCTGGGCATCACGGACGCCGTCCCCGAGCGGGCCACGGTCATCCGCGTGCTCATGATGGAGCTCAACCGGATCTCCTCCCACCTCATCTGCATCGGCACGGGCGGCAACGAGCTGGGCGCCACGACGATCATGACCGTCGGGTTCACCGCCCGCGAGGAGATCCTGCGGATCTTCGAGATGGTCACCGGCCTGCGGATGAACCACGCCTACGTGCGCCCCGGCGGTGTCGCGCAGGACCTGCCGCCCGGCACGCTCGAGCAGGTCACCGAGGCCATGGTCACCGTGCGCCACTACATCGGCCAGCTCCAGGACCTCATGCTCGCCAACCCGATCTTCAAGGGTCGGCTGGTGGGCATCGGCCACCTCAACCTCGCCGGGGCGATGGCCCTGGGCATCACCGGACCGGTGCTGCGCTCCGCCGGCCTGCCGTACGACGTGCGCAAGGCCGAGCCGTACTGCGGCTACGAGACCTACGACTTCGACGTGCCGACGTCGACCGACGCGGACTCCTTCTCGCGGGTGATCCTGCGGATCGAGGAGTGCTACCAGTCGATGCGGATCATCGAGCAGGCCGTCGAGCGCCTCGCCGCGCTGGGCCCCGGGCCGGTCATGGTCGCCGACAAGAAGGTCGCCTGGCCCGCCCAGCTGGCCATCGGCTCGGACGGGATGGGCAACTCGCTCGAGCACATCCGCGAGATCATGGGCACCTCGATGGAGGCGCTCATCCACCACTTCAAGCTCGTGACCGAGGGCTTCACCGTCCCGGCCGGGCAGGTGTGGCAGTCCGTGGAGCACCCGCGCGGCGAGCTGGGGGTCCACCTCGTCTCCGACGGCGGGACCAAGCCGTACCGGGCGCACTTCCGCGACCCGTCGTTCAACAACCTGCAGGCGGTCTCGCTGATGTGCGAGGGCGGTCAGGTGGCCGACGTCGTCGTCGCCGTCGCCGCTCTGGACCCCGTGCTGGGAGGGGTGGACCGCTGATGGCGACGCACGAGGCCTACGTCGGGGCGAAGCTCGAGCGGCTGACGGCCGATGCCGCGGCCGCGACGGCGCGCTACCCGCACGCGCGCTCGGCCCTGCTGCCGCTGCTGCACCTGGTGCAGTCGGAGGACGGCTACGTCAGCCCGGACGGCATCGCGTTCTGCGCGCGCACGCTCGGGCTGAGCACCGCGGAGGTGTCGGCCGTGGCGACGTTCTACAGCCAGTACAAGCGCCACCCCAACGGCACCTACACGGTGGGCGTGTGCACGAACACGCTGTGCGCCGTGATGGGCGGGGACGCGATCTTCGACGAGCTGTCCGCCCACCTGGGGATCGGCCACGACGAGACGACCGAGGACGGCGCCATCACGCTGGAGAAGGTCGAGTGCAACGCGGCGTGCGACTACGCGCCCGTCGTGATGGTCAACTGGGAGTTCTTCGACAACCAGACCCCGGCGAGCGCGACCGAGGTCGTCGACCGCCTGCGCTCCGGGCAGGACGTCGCCCCCACGCGCGGCGCCGACACGGTCGTCACCTTCCGCGAGATGTCCCGCGTCCTGGCCGGGTTCCCGGACGGGCGTGCGGACGAGGGCGTCGGCGCGGGCGAGGCGAGCCTGCGCGGCACGCGCCTGGCGCGGCAGAAGCACTGGGCGGCACCCGAGCGCCCGGCGGC
>NZ_DAORSQ010000009.1:33819-39751 GCF_035443605.1 Actinotalea sp.
GCGACCACGACGCCCGCGACCTCGACGCCCGCCAAGGCCGCGCGCAAGCCCGCCGCGAAGCGCGCGACCACGGCCCGCACGCCGAAGGCGCCCCCGGTCCCGGGTGGCGAGCACTCCAGCGTCGACACCCCGGCCAACCCGCCCCAGGGCGTGGCCGACGGGAAGGAGTCCTGATGAGCCTCAGCCCCGTCCTGACCGAGCACTGGGACGCCGAGCGGTCCTGGACCCTGGCCACGTACGAGTCCACCGGCGGCTACGCCGCGCTGCGGACCGCGCTCACCATGGAGCCCGCAGCCGTCGTGACGACGGTCAAGGACTCCGGCCTGCGCGGCCGTGGCGGTGCCGGCTTCCCGACCGGCATGAAGTGGGGCTTCCTGCCTGCCCCCGACGGCGGCCCGCGCTACCTGGTGGTCAACGCCGACGAGTCCGAGCCGGGGACCTGCAAGGACATCCCGCTCATGATGGCCACGCCGCAGCAGCTCATCGAGGGCGTCGTCATCACGGCCTACGCGATCGGCTGCCACCACGCCTTCATCTACCTGCGCGGCGAGGTGCTGCACGTCTACCGCCGGCTGCTGAACGCCGTCGCGGAGGCCAGGGCGGCCGGCTACGTCGGCACCGACATCCTCGGCTCCGGCTACGACCTCGAGATCACCGTGCACGCCGGCGCCGGCGCCTACATCTGCGGCGAGGAGACGGCGCTGCTGGACTCGCTCGAGGGCCGTCGCGGGCAGCCACGACTCAAGCCCCCGTTCCCGGCCGTCGCCGGCCTGTACGCGCGCCCGACGGTCGTCAACAACGTCGAGTCCATCGCGTCGGTGCCCTCCATCGTCTCGGGCGGCTCGGACTGGTTCAGGTCCATGGGCACCGAGCGCTCCACGGGCTACGGCCTGTTCTCGCTCTCGGGTCACGTGGTCCGGCCCGGCCAGTACGAGGCCCCGCTGGGCATCACGCTGCGCGAGCTGCTCGAGATGGCCGGCGGCATCCGGGAGGGCCACGAGCTGAAGTTCTGGACCCCGGGCGGCTCGTCCACCCCGATCTTCACGGCCGAGCACCTCGACGTGCCGCTCGACTACGAGTCCGTGGGAGCTGCCGGTTCCATGCTCGGCACGCGCGCGCTGCAGATCTTCGACGACTCGACGTGCGTCGTGCGGGCCGTCGCGCGGTGGGCCGACTTCTACGCGCACGAGTCCTGCGGCAAGTGCACCCCGTGCCGCGAGGGCACGTACTGGCTCAAGCAGGTGCTGCACCGCATCGAGCACGGCCACGGCACGACGGCCGACCTTGGCACGCTGCTCAGCGTGTGCGCCTCGATCCTCGGGCGTGCCTTCTGCGCCCTGGGCGACGGGGCGACGTCGACCATCACGTCCTCGATCCAGCTGTTCCGCGAGGAGTACGAGGCGCACATCCACGGGGGTGCCTGCCCGTTCGACCCGGCGGCCTCCGCCCTGTTCGAGACCGCTAGCAGCACCCGGACCCTGACCGGGACGTCCGCGGGAACGGTGGGAGCATGACGACGACGACGCCGACGGCCGCGACGGGTGCCCCCGCGGCTCCCCCCGCGGGCGTGACGTTCACCCTCGACGGCATCGAGGTCTCGGTGCCGAGGGGCACGCTGGTGATCCGCGCGGCGGAGCAGGTCGGGATCCAGATCCCGCGCTTCTGCGACCACCCGCTGCTCGCCCCGGCCGGCGCGTGCCGCCAGTGCCTCGTCGAGGTGGCGGTGCCGGACCGCGAGGGCACCGTGCGTCCGATGCCCAAGCCGCAGGCGTCCTGCACGCTCGAGGCGACGCCCGGCATGGTGGTGCGCACGCAGCTCACCTCGCCGATGGCGGACCGCGCGCAGCACGGGGTGATGGAGCTGCTGCTCATCAACCACCCGCTGGACTGCCCCACGTGCGACAAGGGCGGCGAGTGCCCCCTGCAGAACCAGGCGATGAGCAACGGCCGGGGGACCAGCCGGTACCTCGACGTCAAGCGGACGTACCCCAAGCCGCTGGCCATCTCCACGGAGATCCTGCTCGACCGCGAGCGCTGCATCCTGTGCCAGCGCTGCACCCGGTTCTCCGACGAGATCGCCGGCGACCCGTTCATCGACCTGCAGATGCGCGGCGTGCGCCAGCAGATCGGCACCTTCGACCCGTCGGTGCTCGGCTTCGACGGCGCCGCCCCGGTGGCCGTGTACCGCGGCTCGCAGCCGGACGGCTCGCCGGCCCCGGCCGTCAGCCCGGCGACGGGACCGATGGGCGCGGCGGAGCTCGACACCTCCGGCCGCCCGTTCGCCTCGTACTTCTCGGGCAACACCATCCAGATCTGCCCGGTGGGGGCCCTGACGGGCGCGGCCTACCGGTTCCGCTCGCGGCCCTTCGACCTGGTCTCCACGCCGGGGGTCGCCGAGCACGACGCGAACGGTGCGGCGATCCGGGTGGACCACCGCCGCGGCGTCGTGCTGCGCCGGCTCGCGGGCGAGGACGCCGCGGTCAACGAGGAGTGGGTCAGCGACAAGGACCGCTTCGCCTTCACGTGGCAGTCCGCGGCGGACCGCCTCACCACCCCGCTGGTGCGCGACACCGCGGCGGACGGCACGCGCGGCGAGCTGCGCGCAGCCAGCTGGTCCGAGGCGCTGGAGGTGGCCGCCGAGGGGCTGGCCGCCGCCGGTGGCGTCGGCGTGCTGCCGGGCGGCCGCGTGACCCTCGAGGACGCGTGGGCATACGGCAAGTTCGCCCGCGTGGTGCTCGGCACGCACGACGTCGACCACCGCGCGCGCCCGCACTCGGCCGAGGAGGAGGCGTTCCTCGCCCACCACGTCGCCGGTGCGCCGCTGGACGTGACGTTCGCCGACCTCGAGAGCTCCCCGGCGACCCTCCTCGTCGCCTACGAGCCCGAGGACGAGGGTGGCGTCGTCTTCCTGCGCCTGCGCAAGGGCGTCCAGGCGCGGCGCACGCGCGTCCTCTCGCTCGCGCCGTTCGCCAGCCGCGGGCTCGAACGGCTCGACGCGACCCTGCTCCCGGCCGCCCCCGGCACCGAGCCGGAGGTGCTCGACGCGATCGTCACGGGCGCGGACGGCGCGCTGGGCGACGCGGCGACCGCCCTGGCCGGCGGCGTCATCCTCGTCGGCGAGCGCCTGGCGACCGTGCCCGGCGGCCTGTCCGCCGTGCTGCGGCTCGCGGAGCGCACGGGTGCCCGGCTCGCCTGGGTGCCGCGTCGCGCCGGCGAGCGTGGCGGCGTCGAGGCCGGCACGCTGCCCGGCCTGCTGCCCGGCGGCCGGCCGGTGGTCGACGCCGCGGCGCGGGTCGACATGGCGGCGGTCTGGGGCGTCGACCGGCTGCCCGTGCAGCCGGGTCGCGACACGTCGGCGATCCTCGCGGCCGCCGCGGACGGCTCGCTCGGCGGCCTCGTCGTCGGCGGCGTGGACCCGGCGGACCTGCCCGACCCGGCCGCAGCGCTCCACGCGCTCGATCGGGTCGGCTTCCTCGTCTCGCTCGAGGTGCGCACCTCCGCCGTGACGGCCCTGGCCGACGTCGTCCTGCCGGTCGCCCCGCCCGTCGAGAAGCCGGGCACCTTCCTCACCTGGGAGCGCCGGCCCCGGCCGTTCGCCCAGGCGCTGACGTCCACGGCGATGGCCGACCACCGGGTGCTCGACGCCCTGGCCACCGCGATGGGTGTCCCGTTGGGGCTGCGCACGCTCGCCCAGGTGCACGCCGAGATCGACCAGGCCGGCGCGTGGGACGGCGAGCGGCCCGCGGCCCCCGCCGTCGCCTACCCCGAGCCGCCGGCGGTCGGCGCCGGGCAGGCCGTGCTCGCCACGTGGCACCTGCTGCTGGACTCCGGGCGCTGCCAGGACGGCGAGGCGTTCCTCGCCGGCACGGCCCACCGCCCGGTGGCCCGGGTCGGGGAGCGGCTCGCCGTCGAGCTGGGCGTCGCCACGGGCGACACGCTGAGCGTGACGACGCCTGCCGGTGCGATCACCCTGCCGGTCGCGGTCACCGCGATGGCCGACGGCGTCGTGTGGCTGCCGGTGTGCTCGCCGGGCTCGACCGTGCGCTCGACGCTGGGCGTCGACGCGGGTGCCGTGGTGCAGGTGGCCGCGGCAATGCGGTCCGTCGTGGTCGGAGAGGCGAACTGATGGCCCACATCCTCGGTCCCGTGCTGGCGCAGGCCGCCGTGCCCGGCGCCGACTTCAGCAACGACAACGGCTGGATCGTGCTGCTCAAGGCGGTGGCGCTCATCGTCTTCCTGCTGGTCAGCGTGCTCCTGGCGATCTGGTTCGAGCGCAAGGTCGTCGCACGCATGCAGGTGCGGCCCGGGCCCAACGTGCACGGCCCCTTCGGCCTGCTGCAGTCGCTCGCCGACGCGATGAAGCTGCTGCTCAAGGAGGACGTCAACGTCCGCGCGGCCGACAAGGTGGTCTACCTCGTCGCGCCGATGATCTCGGTGTTCTGCGCCCTGCTGACCTTCGCCGTCATCCCCCTGGGACCCGCGGTCAGCATCTTCGGGGTGCTCACGCCGCTGCAGCTGACGGACTTCCCCGTCGCCGTGCTCTACATCCTCGCGGCGACGTCGGTCGGCGTGTACGGCATCGTCCTCGGCGGCTGGGCGTCCGGCTCGACCTACCCGCTGCTCGGCGCCGTCCGTTCCACCGCCCAGGTGATCTCCTACGAGCTCGCGATGGGCATGTCGCTGGTGAGCGTCTTCGTGCTCGCCGGGTCGATGTCCACCTCCCAGATCGTCGAGTCTCAGGCGGCGGTGTGGTGGGTGTTCCCGCTGCTGCCGGCGTTCGTCATCTACTTCATCGCGATGGTCGGCGAGGTCAACCGCCTGCCGTTCGACCTGCCCGAGGCCGAGGGCGAGCTGGTCTCCGGGTTCATGACCGAGTACTCCTCGATGAAGTTCGCGTGGTTCTTCCTCGCCGAGTACATCAACATGATCAACGTCTCGGCCGTCGCGACCACCCTCTTCTTCGGCGGGTGGCGCGCGCCGTTCGGCCTGCACCTCGTCAACGACGGGATGTTCAACGAGGGCTGGTGGCCGCTGCTGTGGTTCCTGGCCAAGCTGTGGACCTTCATGTTCGTGTTCGTGTGGATCCGCGGCACGCTGCTGCGCTTCCGCTACGACCAGTTCATGAAGTTCGGCTGGAAGGTGCTCATCCCGGCCGCGCTGACCTGGATCGTCGCCGTGGCGGCCGTCCAGGGCGTGCGCCAGTTCACGGACGTCGACCTGCAGACGATGCTCATCGTGCTGGGTGGGCTTGCGGTCGTCGGGATCGGGGTGTCGTTCCTCGTCCCGGACCGGAAGAAGGAGCCCGAGCCGGCCTCGACGGTCGCCGCCGCGCCGTTCGACGCGTTCGCCGGCGGCTACCCCGTGCCGCCGCTGCCCGGCCAGGTGCTGCCCCCGTCGCCGCGTGCGGCGCGACGTGCCGCCCGCGCCACCGAGGCGTCGGGCACCGCCACAGCGATGCTCGAGGCGCCGGCGCAGGTCGCCGAGACCACGCCCGACGGCGAGAAGGAGGAGCCCCGTGGCTGACGACCTCACCCGGCGCGACGACGCCGGCGAGCTGGCGCAGGGCGGTGCGGCGAGCGAGCCGACGCCGTACCAGCCGCTCATCGAGCCCAAGAGCGGCCTGGTGGCCGAGATGCTCGCCCCCGTCGCGGGCTTCGGGGTGACCTTCTCCTCGATGTTCAAGCCGACGGTCACCGAGCAGTACCCGTTCGAGAAGGCGCGCACCAAGCCGCGCTTCCACGGCCGGCACCAGCTCAACCGGTACCCGGACGGGCTGGAGAAGTGCATCGGCTGCGAGCTGTGCGCCTGGGCCTGCCCCGCGGACGCGATCTACGTCGAGGGTGCGGACAACACACCCGACGCGCAGTTCTCGCCCGGAGAGCGGTACGGCCGCGTCTACCAGATCAACTACCTGCGCTGCATCTTCTGCGGC
>NZ_DAORSQ010000010.1:0-39137 GCF_035443605.1 Actinotalea sp.
CGGCGAACCCCTTGCCGGCCTCGCCGGCGCGCGCGGCCTCGATGGTCGCGTTGAGCGCCAGGAGGTTGGTCTGCTCGGCGATCTGCGTGATCGCCTTGACGACGGCGCCGATCTCGGCGGACGACACGCCCAGCTGCGCGACCGACGCGTTGGTCGTCGCGGCGACGTCGGTGGCCTGCGCGGCCACGCGTGCGGCCTCGTTGGCGTTCTGGGCGATCTCGCGGATCGACGCACCCATCTCCTCGGCCCCTGCCGAGACGGCCTGGACGTTGCGGCTCACCTGCTCGGCGGCGGCGGCGACCACGCCGGCCTGGGCCGAGGTCTCCTGCGAGCCGGCCGCGACCTGCCGCTGGGCCGCGCTCATCTGCTCCGCGCCCGACGCGATCGACCCGGCCACCTCGCCGACGCCGGCCACGAGGTGACGCAGGGAGTCCTGGGCGCGTGCCAGGGCCTGCGCCATGACGCCGATCTCGTCGGAGCTCTTCACGACGGGCCGGGCGGTGAGGTCGCCGGTCGCCATGGCGTCGATGCAGCGCGCGACCTCGGCGACGGACCGGCGCAGGGGCCCGGAGATCCGCTGACCCACGGTGACGCCGCCGATGACGCCGATCCCCACGAGGATGCCGATGAGCAGCACGGCCGTGCGGGCGACGTCGTGCGCCTGCGCCGCGATGGCGACCATCTCACCGGACACCTCCTCCTCGACCGCGGTGAGGTGACCGATCATCGCGCCGCCGAGGTCGGCCGCACCGCCGTCGCGGACCTGTGCCCACAGCTCGCGGTCGTCCGCCAGCGCGGCGTCCAGGAGGTCGCCGTCGACCATCGCGCGGTACGCGGTGAGCGCGGAGGTGAAGTCCTCCCATGCCTCCGGCGGCGACCCGTGCGCGGCCACGAAGCTCTCCTCGAACGCCACGGCCGCCGCGTCGAGGTTCTCGTAGGCGGTCGCCAGCTTGTCGATCTGCGCCTGCTTGCCCGCGGGCGGGTAGGCCCCGATGGCCGTGACGGTGTTGCGGACGGTCCAGAGCGCGTCCTTGAGGCCCGTCAGCGAGGAGCCCACCGTCGCCTGGGTCTGCGCGAGGCTCTGCGCCGCGGAGTCCACCCGGTTGGTCATGACGGTGGCCACGCCGCCGAGCGCCATCCCGATGACGGAGAACATCGCGGCGAGGCCGAGGATCTTGGTCCGCAGCGAGACGGTCCGGGCCCCCCGGCGGGCGGGCGGCGGGCTGGCGGGCTGGGCGGTGCTCACGGGGGAGTCCTTCCGTCGAGGCGCCCGGAGGGACCGGGCGTTCGCCGGCGACCGGCCCGGTGCCGGTGCGCTGCCGCGCGCACCGGACTCTTCGTCCGGGTGGGGCCGGTGGTGAGGGCGCGGCGTGGGGGGACTACGTCACACCCGGGCGCGGGCGCCGCCAGGACACGGGGCCGAACCCCTGCCGGCACGGTCGCCGGGATGGAAGGCTGGAGCGGACCTCGGACCCACCGACCCGCAGGAGAGGCCATGCACGACGACGTGTGGCGCCAGCCCCACCACGACGGTTCCGCGACGTACGTCCCGGACGCCACGCCCGCGCTGGGCGGCACGGTCCGCGTGCTGCTGCGCGTGCCGCGGGCGAGCGACGTCACCGCCGCCTGGGTGCGCGTCCTCAAGGACGGCGAGCCCGCGCTCGTCCGGGCCGAGCCCGATCACGAGGACGCCGGCGACGTCTGGCTGCGCGCCGACCTGCCGGTCGTCAACCCCGTGGTCAGCTACCGCTGGCTGCTCGACGGCGGCCCGTTCGGCTACCAGTGGCTCAACCAGGCGGGCCTGCACCCGCACGACGTCTCGGACGCCGCAGACTTCCGGGTGACGACGTTCGCGCCGATGCCCGCGTGGACCACGGGCACGATGTACCAGGTGTTCCCCGACCGGTTCGCGAGGTCCGTCGACCGGCCGGTGCCGGGCTGGGCCGTACCGGCGGACTGGGACGACACCGTCGTCGGGGAGGGTCCCGACACCCCGCACCAGCTCTACGGCGGCGACCTCGACGGGATCACCGCGCACCTGGACCACCTGGCGTCCCTGGGCGTCACGACGATCTACCTCACGCCGTTCTTCCCGGCAGCGTCCAACCACCGCTACAACGCGTCGTCGTTCGCCCACGTCGACCCGCTGCTCGGCGGGGACGAGGCGCTGGTGCGGCTCGCCGAGGCGGCGCACGCGCGCGGCATGCGGCTCATGGGCGACCTCACGACCAACCACTGCGGCGACACGCACGAGTGGTTCCGGGCGGCGGTCGCCGACCCCGAGTCCCCGGAGCGCGAGTTCTTCTTCTTCACCGACCACCCCGACACGTACGACGCGTGGTGGGGCATGAAGGAGATGCCGATCTTCGACCACCGCAGCACCGAGCTGCGCCGGCGCTTCTACGACGGCCCGGACTCCGTCGTGGCGCGCTGGCTGGGCCCGCAGGGGCTGGACGCCTGGCGCATCGACGTGGCGAACATGACCGGCATCCACGGGGAGATCGACCTCGCGGCCGACGTCGCGCGCACCATCCGCCGCACGATGGCGCTGGTCACCGACGACACCATGCTCCAGGCCGAGTCCAACCACGACGCCGCCCGGCACCTCGTGGGCGACGGGTACCAGGGCACGATGAACTACGCCGCGTTCACCCGCCCGCTGTGGCAGTGGCTGCTGCCGCCGCAGCCGTTCCCGTACCCGCACGCCATCTACCCGTGGCTGCCCAACATGACGGGCCCTGCCGCGGTGGCGTCGATGCGCGCGCTGTCCTCCGTGGTGCCGTGGGCGGCCACCCTGCACGCGATGAACCTCATCGGCTCGCACGACACCCACCGGATCGTCTCGCTGCTCGAGGGCGACCAGGCGATGGTCACGGTCGCGTTCGGCATGCTCGCCGCCTACCCGGGCATCCCGATGCTGTACTACGGCGACGAGATCGGGCTCGACGCGATGGGCCCGGAGCATGCGCGGATCCCCATGCCGTGGGAGCACCGCGAGCGCTGGGACACCGAGCGCCTCGCGACCACCCGGGCGCTCTTCGGTGCGCGCGCGGCCAGCGCCGCGCTGCAGCACGGCGGGCTGCGCTGGCTCTCCGTGGTCGACGACGCCCTGACCTTCGTGCGGGAGCACCCGGACGAGGCGGTCCTGGTGCACGCCGCGCGCGCCGACCACACCCCGGTGCGGCTGCCGGTCGCGGTGGTGGGAGCGAGGCTGACCGGCCTGGCGGGCGCCCCCGACCTCGCCGCGGACGACGACGGCTGGGTCACGCTCCCGGCGCACGGCCCCGCCTTCGGCATGTGGCGCCGCGAGGACGGGTAGACCACACCGCCGTCCCCTCACACCCGGGCCGGGGCCGCCGAACAGGAGGGTGACCGCTCGGACGGTCGCGAGGGGGTGGGTGGCGGTGCTCGACGAGCCGTGGGACGGCGACCCCGCCGCCGACCAGCTGCGCGCCTGCGGCATCCCCGTGCTCACGCTGCCCCCCGAGCTCGCCGAGGGCCTGGTCGCCGTCGTCGCGCGCTCGGTGGCCGACGGCCGCTACCGCGTGCTCGTCGCGGAGCGGCCCGACGCTGGGCGGTCCGACGTGGGGGTGCCCGACGCCGAGCGGGCCGACGCCGAGCAGGCCGAGGCGACCTGGGCCGCCGTGTGGTCGATCCTCGCGGGGACGCTGGAGCACCCGCCCTGGCGGGTCGTGGCGTCGATGGGCCCGCTGCGGGCCGGCGGGCCGTTCCTCGTCGTCGGGCTGCGACCGATCGACGCCCCGCTCGGGGCCCTGGCGGCGTCGGACGTGCCACAGTAGGACGGCCATCACGACCGCCCAGAAGGACCGCCGGTGACCCCAGCGCACGACCGCCCCACGCCAGACGACCACCCGTCGGACGGGCCGCCCGGCTCGGCCGACCCGCGCACCGTCGTGCAGGGCCCCGGCTACCGGATCACCGTCCTGACCAGCCGGATGCTGCGCCTCGAGCGCAGCGAGGACGACGCGTTCACCGACGCCCCCACCCAGGTGGTGGCGCACCGGCGGCTCGACCTGCCGGAGTACCGCGTGGCGACCGGCCCGGACGGCCTGGACCTGTGGACCGAGCACCTGCACCTGCACTACGACACCGGCCCGTTCACCGCCGCGGGGCTGTCGGTGACCGTGCTGCAGCGCACCCGGACGGCCCACGAGACCACGTGGCGGTACGGCGACCCCCAGGTGGTCGCGCCCGGGCCCAACCTCGGCGGCACCACCCGCACCCTCGACGGGGTCGACGGCGCCGTGCCGCTGGACCCCGGCCTGCTCTCGCGCCGCGGCCACGCCGTGGTGGACGACTCCGCATCGCTGCTGCTGACGCCGGACGGCTGGGTCGCCCCGCGTCCCCCCGGTGGCCAGGACCTCTACGTGCTGGCCTACGGGCTGGACCACCGCGACGCCCTGCGGGACTGGTTCCGGCTCACCGGCGCGAGCCCGCTGCTGCCGCGCTGGACCCTGGGCAACTGGTGGAGCCGCTACCACCGCTACACGGACCACGAGTACCTCGACCTCATGGACCGGTTCGCAGCCCGGGGCATGCCGTTCTCCGTCGCGGTCATCGACATGGACTGGCACCTGACCGACATCGACCCGGCGCTGGGCACCGGCTGGACGGGCTACACGTGGAACCGCGAGCTCTTCGCCGACCCGCCGGCCTTCCTCGCGGCGCTGCACGAGCGCGGCCTGCGCACCACGCTCAACGTGCACCCGGCGGACGGCGTCCGGCGGCACGAGGAGGCGTACCGGGACGTGGCCGAAGACCTGGGCCTCGACCCGGCGAGCGGCGCAGCTGTGGCGTTCGACATCGGCTCACGGACGTTCGTGGACAGCTACCTGCGCCGGCTGCACCACCCCCAGGAGGAGGCCGGCGTCGACTTCTGGTGGCTGGACTGGCAGTCCGGGACGGCCAGCCGGTGGCCGGGCCTGGACCCGCTGTGGATGCTCAACCACGTGCACTACCGCGACTCCGGGCGCGCGGGCCGCCGGCCGCTGACGTTCTCCCGGTACGCGGGGCTCGGCAGCCACCGCAACCCCATCGGGTTCTCGGGGGACACCGTCATCTCCTGGGCGTCGCTCGCCTTCCAGCCGTCGTTCACGGCGACGGCGGCCAACGTCGGCTACTTCTGGTGGAGCCACGACGTCGGCGGGCACTTCTTCGGCACCAAGGACGTCGAGCTCGCCACGCGCTGGGTGCAGCTGGGCGCGCTGTCGCCGATCAACCGGCTGCACTCGAGCAACAACCCGTTCTCGTCCAAGGAGCCGTGGCGGTTCGGACCGCAGGCCGAGGCGATCATGCGGCGCTTCCTGCGGCTGCGCCACCAGCTGGTGCCCTACCTGTACTCGGCGATGTGGACGGCGCACACCGACGGCGTGGGGCCCGTGCGCCCGATGTACCACGACCACCCGCAGGACGACGCCGCCCACGACGTGCCGCACCAGTACCTGCTGGGACCGGATCTCGTCGTCGTCCCCGTGACGAGCCCGGCCGACCGGCGCACGCACCTGGCGAGCACCGAGGCGTGGCTGCCCGACGGCGCGTGGGTGGACCTGCTCAGCGGCCGGCGCTACCGGGGTGGGCGCACCCTGAGGCTGCACCGGGCCCTGGAGCAGGTGCCGGTGCTCGCGCGGGCCGGTGCGGTGCTGCCGCTGGCGGCCGACCCGATGGCCGATCCGGGCCGCGACCCGCACGCCCTGGCGCTGCGCGTGGTCCCCGGCGCGGACGGCGGCTGCGTGGTGGTCGAGGACGGCGGCGGCGGCGCGGTCGAGGTGGCGGACCGGTACGAGACGCGCGTCGACGTGCGCTGGTACGACGGCGGGCGCACGGCCGTCCTGACGGTCGCGCCGCCCACGGGCGCGGGGGTGCTGCGCCTGCGTGACCTGACGGTCGAGGTGCTCGGGGTCCGGGTGGGCCGTGCGTGGCTCGGCGGGGCAGAGGTGCCCGTGCAGCACGACGCCTCCGTGGAGCTCGGCCCCGCGCTCGAGCGCGTGGCACTGGGCGAGGTGGACCTCACGGACGGCCTCGAGCTGCGGCTCGAGGACGTCGTCGTGCGCCGGACGGACGTGCTCGGCGAGGTCTTCGCGCTGCTGGACGAGGCCGAGATCGACTTCGAGGTCAAGGACCGCGCGTGGGCGGCGGCGCAGGGGCTCGACGGGCTCGCCCTGGTGGCGGCGCTGCACGCCATGGATCTGCCGGGCAACCTGCTCGGCGGGCTGATCGAGCTGCTCTCGGCGCAGGAGGCCTCATGATCGACGACCCGACCCGGCCCCGGCTGCACCTGACCGTGCGCTCGGGCTGGATCAACGACCCGCACGGCCTGACGTTCCACGACGGGCTGTACCACGTGTTCGCCCAGCACGTGCCGGGGGTGCCGCCGCGGTGGGCGCCCGGCATCTCGTGGGCGCACCTGACGAGCCCCGACCTGCTCGCGTGGACCGAGCTGCCCGTGGCGCTGGTCCCCGGTGACGGCGACGGCGGCGTGTGGTCCGGCAGCGTCGTCGCCCCCGAGGGTGAGCCCGCGACGCTCTTCTACACGAGCGTCGACCTGGACGCGCTCGACGTCGGGGTGGCCCGGGTCGCCCGGCCGTCCGACGGCTCGTGGACGTCCTGGACCAAGGGCGAGACCGTCGCCGCGCTGCCGGCCGACGTGCCCGCCACGACGTACCGGGACCCCTGCCTCGTGCGCGACGGCGACGCGTGGTGGATGCTGCTGGGCGCCGGGCTCGCTGACGGCACCGCGACGGCCGTGGTGCACCGGTCCGACGACCTGCGGACCTGGAAGTACCACGGCCTGCTCGCCACGCGGCACACGAGCGTCACCGAGCCCCTGTGGACGGGTGAGGCGTGGGAGTGCCCGCAGCTCTTCCCGCTGGGCGACCGCTGGGTGCTCGTCGTGTCCGTGTGGGACCGCGAGCACGGGCCCCGCGACGAGGTCTACGCGGTCGGCACGTTCGTGGACGGCGCGTTCACGGCGCAGTCCTGGGGCCGGTGGGCCTACGGGCCGTGCTACTACGCGGGCTCGGGCTTCGTGGACCGCGACGGGCGGCGCGGGATGGTGCACTGGATGCGCGACGTCGTCGACCCCGCAGGGGAGTGGGCCGGTGCGATCAGCCTGCCGCACCTGCTGCGGCTCGAGGGGGACCGGGTGGTCGCGGAGCCACACCCCGACCTCGCCGCGCGGCGAGGTGCCGCGGTGGTGGTCGGGGCCGGGGCGGGGCTCGCGCCCGGCGGTGCGGAGGGCACCGGAGGAGGGACCGAACCGGTGCGGATCGGCGCCGTGTGCGACATCGACTGGACCCTGGCGGACGCCTCGACGGCCGCGGAGCTGCTCGTCACGGACCCGGACGGCGCGGAGGTGCTGCGTCTCACGGTCGCCGACGGCACGCTGACGGCCACCGTCGTGGACGTCGCGGTGGTCGCCGGCGCGGCCGCGTCGACGGCCGGGGCCGCGCCGGGCACGTGGACGATGCCCCTGCTCGACGGTCGCCTGCGCGTGGTGCTCGACGGCCCGGTGTGCGAGGCGTTCACCTCCGCGGGGGTGCTGGGCGTACCCGTCCGGGCGACGTCGTCGGACGTCCTGCTCACCGCCACGGGCGACGCGACGGCGGTGGCCCACCCGCTCACCTGACCCGACGGCGCGCCCGCGCCGGTCGCCCGCCCCCCGGTCGACCCGCGCGGCGAACCTGCGTGCGGATGGCGGACTCCAGGAGTTCGCCATCCGCCACACGTCCAGTCTGGCTTTGAGCAGCGGGGCTGTGCCGTGGCGCCGACGTGCGTCCGGCGCGGTCCGGGGTGGGTCTCCGGGGGGAGGCCTCGAGCCGATCAGCCCAGGAGGCCCTGGTGCGTGAGCCAGGCGTGCAGGTCTTCGGTCCAGGCGTCCGACGGCAGGCCCTGGCGGTGCATGCCGAAGCCGTGCCCGCCGGCGGCGTAGGCGTGGGCCTCGACCGGGCGACCCGCGGCGTACCAGGCGGCGTAGAGCTCAAGGCACGGCGTGACGATCGGGGCGCCGATGGAGTCGTCGCTCGCCCAGGCGAGGAACGCCGGCGGGGCGTCCGCGGGCACGACGGGGTCCTCCCACAGGCCCCCGTAGATCGCGACCAGGAAGTCCGGGCGCGTCGCCGCGGGGGAGTCGAGGGTGGTGGCGGTGGCGACGAACCCACCCGCGGAGAACCCGAGGATCCCGACGCGGTCTGGAACAGGCCCCCAGGCCGGCGACCCGGCGCGGACCATCGCCACGGCGCGCGCGCCGTCCTCGACCGCCGTCGCCCGGTGCGCCCGCGTGCGGACGAGCATCTCCTCCGCGTCGCCCATGAGGAGGTTCATCTCGTCGGCGAACCCGGCGTCGTCAGCGGGCGTGGGCAGCACACGGTAGTGCAGCACGTAGCCAGCGATGCCCCGCTGCGCCAGCCAGGTCGCGACGGCAGAGCCCTCGTTCTCGACGGACAGGAAGTGGTGCGCGCCGCCGGGGCAGACGACGACGCTGGTGCCCGTCGCGAGCGCTGGATCCGGCAGGTAGGCCGTCAGCGTGGGGCGCGTGATGTTGCGCAGCATCGCGTTGCCGGGACCGTCCTGCGGGAACGCGAACGGGCCGGACCGGTCCGGGTCGGGTGCCGCGGGCCACAGCTCCACGGGCTCTGCCGCACGAACAGGGCTGCTGACGGGCACGATGACCTCCTGGGATCGGTTCCACGCCCTCGTCGGCGAGGGGTGGCGCACTCCCGATCCAACCGCTACTGTGACGTTTCAGCAAGCCCGAGGGGGAGACATGACGAAGGCCGTCACCGCCAAGGACGTCGCGCGCGCCGCCGGGGTCTCCCAGGCGACGGTGAGCTACGTCATCAACGACACCCCCACGCAGAGCATCTCGGCCGACACCCGCGCTCGCGTGCTCGCCGCGGTCGCAGACCTGGGCTACACCCCGTCGGCCGCCGCGCGCGCGCTGCGGCGGGGGACCAGCGACGTCGTCCTTCTGCTGCTGCCGGACGTGCCCTTCGGCCCCGTCGTGGCGCACGTCATCGAGCAGCTCACGGACGACCTCGAACCCGCCGGGCTGACCACCGTCACCCGTCGGATGCGCGCGGGCTCCCCGGTCTCGGCGCTGTGGCGCGAGATCCGGCCCGTCGCGGTGGTCGTCATCGGTGGCCTCGTCGACCGTGACGAGCACGAGATGCGGGCGGCCGGCATCCACGTGCTCAGCACGATGCTCTCGACCTCCGCCGGGCACATCGGCGCCGACGTGCCTCAGGTGATCATCGGGCGGCTCCAGGTGGAGCACCTGGCGGCGACGGGCCACCGCAGGATCGGCTATGCCGCGCCGGACGACGCGCGGGTCAGCGACTTCTACCGGCTGCGCCTGGACGGCGTGCGCTCGGCGTGCCTCGACCTCGGCCTGGACGACCCCGTCGTGCTGCCCGTCCACCTCGACGCGACGGAGGCCGAGGGCGCCGTCCGCACCTGGCTCGGCCTGCCCGAGCCGGTCACGGGCGTGTGCGCCTACAACGACGAGACGGCCTTCGCTGTGCTCGCGGGCCTGCACCGCGCGGGCCTCAGCGCCCCGGGCGACCTCGCCGTCATCGGGGTGGACAACATCCCGCTCGCGAGCCTCGCGAGCCCGCCGCTGACCACGATCGACCAGAACATCGACGCCGTCGCCGGCTACCTCGCGGCGGAGATCGTGCACCTCGTCCAGGCCGGCCCCGCACCTCGCCCACTCAGCGCGGACAACGTGCGCCTGGTGATCCGCGAGTCGGCCTGAACCCAGCGCGCGCACCGGCCGCGCGGCAGCACCCGAGGAGCACAGCATGTCGTTCACCCCGCAGTCCCGGCTGTCCGACGCCCTGGCGGACCCCGCCGCCGCGACGATCCTTCGTGAGGTGGTGCCGGGCCTCGCGGACTCGCCGCTGGTGCACCAGCTGGGCTGGGTCGACCTGGCCTCGGCGGTCGGCATGTTCCCGACCCTCGGCGGGGACGACGACGCCATGGCGGCGATGTGGGAGCGGCTCGCCGTGCTCGAGGCCGGGGCCCCGCCCGAGCGGCGGCACGGCCCGGCGATCGCGCCCGACCCGGCGTACGAGGGTGCGGACGTCCCGCGCGGCTCGGCCGGCGTCCGGGCGGTCGCGCCGGTGCGGCCATGGCAGGTGGCCGAGGTGGTCCTCGACGGGCCGCGGCACGGCAACCCCTTCGTCGACGTCGACCTGGTGGCCGACGTCGAGGGGCCGGACGGCGTGCGCGTCGTCGGCGGCTTCTACGACGGCGACGGGGTCTACCGGCTGCGCGTGCTGCCCGGCGGACCGGGGGAGTGGACCGTGCGCACGCGTTCCACGGCTCGCTCGCTCGACGGGCTCGTCGCGCGCGTGGTCTGCGCCGGGGAGCCGGCGGGCCACGGGCCGGTGCGCGTGGCCGACACGTTCCATTTTGCGCACGCCGACGGCACGCGTCACCTGCCGATCGGCACGACGGCCTACGCGTGGACCCACCAACCGCCGGCCCTCCAGCAGCGCACGCTGACCACGCTGGCGACCGCGCCCTTCACCAAGATGCGCCTGTGCGTGCTGCCCAAGGCGTACCTGTTCAACGTTGCGGACCCCGAGCTCTTCCCGTTCGTCCGGGACGCCGACGGCGCCTGGGACGTCTCGCGCTTCGACCCGGTGTTCTTCCGCGTGCTCGAGGAGCGGATCGCCGACCTCGCCGCCCTGGGGATCGAGGCGGACGTCATCCTCTTCCACCCCTACGACCGGTGGGGCTTCGCGGACCTGGGCCCGGCGGTGGACGAGCGCTACGTGCGCTACGTCGTGCGCCGGCTCGCGGCGTCGGCCAACGTCTGGTGGTCGCTGGCCAACGAGTACGACCTCGTGCGGACCAAGGCGGTCGACGACTGGGAGCGGATCGCCGAGGTGGTCGTCGAGGAGGACCCGGTGGGCCACCTGCTGTCCATCCACCAGTGCTTCGGCTTCTACGACCACACGCGGCCGTGGGTGACGCACGCGAGCGTCCAGCGGGTCGATGTCTACCGCACTGCCGAGGAGGTCGACGGGTGGCGCGAGCGGTGGGGCAAGCCCGTCGTGGTGGACGAGTGCGGCTACGAGGGCGACCTCGACCAGGGCTGGGGCAACCTCACGGGCCAGGAGATGGTGCGTCGCTTCTGGGAGGGCGCCGTGCGCGGGGGGTACGTCGGCCACGGCGAGACGTACGTCAACGACGCCGAAGAGCTGTGGTGGTCCAAGGGCGGTGAGCTCGTGGGCAGCAGCCCGGCGCGGATCGCCTTCCTGCGCGAGGTGCTCGATGCGGTGCCCGGTGGGGTGCTCGACCCGGCGCCGTCCGACTGGGACGTTCCGTGGGCGGTCTCGCGCGACGGCTCGACCCACGTGCTGTACCTCGGCGGCTCCCAGCCGCGATACCGCAGCATCGTCCTGCCCACCGGCCGCGATGTGGTCATCGACGTCATCGACACCTGGCTGATGACCGTCGAGCGCGTCCCGGGCACCCACCGCGGGTTCGTCCGCGTCGACCTCCCGGGGCGCCCCTTCATGGCACTGCGGCTGCGCTCGGCACCGACGGTGTGACGGGCGCATAACGGTTCCATCACGACTCTTGCGATCACGGGCCCGGTCATCTAACGTACCTAAACGTATCACCTAGACGTATCAGTGGGCTGGATCACCCCGCCCCGTTGCACTCAAGGGAGAGTCATGCGCAGACGTTTGCTGGCGGCCGGAGCTGTCGCCCTCATGCTCGGTCTTACCGCCTGCGGCGGCGGCTCGAGCACCGACGACGCGACCGAGGGGACCGACGGCACCGCGACCGGCGGCACCCTGACCCTGGCGCCCGTCGTCGTCGCCCAGCCGTGGGACCTCAAGGACGCGGGCCTGGGCAACAACACGATCTACTACCAGCCGGTCTACGACCAGCTGTTCCGGCAGTCGCCCGAGGCCGAGATCCTGCCGAACCTGGCGACCGAGTGGGCCTACGACGAGGCGCTGACCTCGCTGACGCTGACGCTGCGCGAGGACGTCGTCTTCACCGACGGCACGCCGTTCAACGCCGAGGCCGTCGTGGCGAACATCATCAACACCAAGGGCGGGACCAACGAGGCTGCCAACCAGCTGAAGTCGGTCGAGAGCGTCGAGGCCACGGACGAGTTCACCGCCGTCATCACCCTCAACGCCCCGGACCCGTCGCTGGTCTTCAACCTCGGCTCCACCGCCGGCATGATGGCGTGCCCCGCGGCGATCGGCACCGAGGAGCTCCAGGTCACCCCGTGCGGCTCCGGCCCCTACGTGCTGGACGAGGCCAACTCCACCGTGGACGCCAAGTACACGTTCACACGCAACGCCGACTACTGGAACACCGAGGCGTTCCCGTTCGACACCATCGTGCTCACCCCGCTGACCGACTCGACCGCCGTGCTCAACGCGCTGCAGGCCGGCCAGATCGACGGCGCCACGGTGACGGACGCCAAGAACATCGCCACGGTCGAGGCCGCCGGCCTCAGCACGATCGTCTACCCGGCCGGTGACACCATGGGCTTCTTCCTCTGGGACCGCGGCGGCGTCATCCAGCCCGCGCTCGGCGACGTGCGCGTGCGCCAGGCGATCAACATGGCCTTCGACCGCGAGACGATCGTCGAGACCGCGCTGCTGGGCCAGGGCACCGTGCAGAACCAGGTGTTCAACCCGGACACGGCCGCCTACGACGAGGCGCTCAACGACCTGTACCCGTACGACCCGGAGCGGGCCAAGGAGCTCCTCGCCGAGGCCGGCTACGCAGACGGCTTCGAGCTGGTCATGCCCGACCTCTCGGCGTTCAACGCCGGGGCGCAGGCAGCGATCGTCGAGCAGCTCGGCGCCGTGGGCATCACCGCGACGCTGGAGAACGCGCCGCTCGACACGGTCATCAACGACCTGCTGGCCGGCAAGTGGGCGGTCTCGTTCTTCGCCCTCGCCTCGTTCCGCCCGTGGGACACCATCCAGATCCAGCTGACGCCGGACGCGCTCTGGAACCCGTTCAAGTACGAGGACCCCATCGTCACGGACCTCATCACCCAGGCGCAGTTCGCGACCGGTGAGGAGCAGGACGCCCTGTTCCGCGAGATCAACACCTACGTGACCGAGCAGGCCTGGCAGGCGGTGTGGAACGCGACGGAGAACACCTACGCGCACTCCGACCGCGTGTCCGTCGTCCCGCAGATGTTCAGCCCGACCCCGGCCCTGTACAACTTCAGCCCGGCCAGCTGATCGACGGGGGCGTGGGTGGGCCGGTGAGCCGGCCCACCCACGCCCCCCCGCTGCCCACCGGGCGGCACGCTGAGCTCGTTGCCCACCGGGCAGCGCCGCAGCATCGGTGCTGCACTCGTCTTGCCCGCCACCCGCCGCCGTCGTCAGGGGCAGTCATGCTGATGTTCTTCCTCCGCCGATTCCTCTCCGGGATCGTCCTCGTCCTGGTCGCCGCGTCGGCGATCTTCGGGCTGATGAGCCTGTCGGACGACGCCGTGGCCCGCTCCATCGCCGGGCAGACCGCTTCTGAGGAGCAGGTCGCAGCCAAGGCCGCCGAGCTGGGCCTGGACCAGCCCTTGGTCACGCGCTATGTCGACTGGCTCACCGGGCTGCTGAACGGTGACCTGGGCAGCTCCTGGTACTCGGGTCAGCCGGTCAACACCATCATCTCGGCCAAGCTGCCGGTGACCCTCTCCATCTTGCTGGTCGGCCTGTTCGCCGCAGCCGTGCTGGCGGTGCTCATCGGGGTGGCCGCCGCCGTCAAGGGTGGCTGGGTCGACCGGGCCGTGCAGTCCCTGGCGATCCTCGGCTTCGCCGTCCCCTCCTTCCTCCTCGCGCTCGTGCTCTCCGTCACCTTCGCCGTCAACTGGCGGATCTTCCCCGCCGTCGGGTTCGTGCCGCTGAGCGAGTCGTTCAGCGGCTGGATCATGTCGGTCACCCTGCCGGCGACCGCTCTGGCGATCGGCGCGATGGCCGCCACCGCCCAGCAGGTCCGCGGCTCGATGCTCGACGTGCTCGGCGCCGACTACGTCCGGACGCTGCGCAGCCGCGGCCTGTCCGAGCGGAGCCTGCTGTTCCGGCACGCGCTCCGCAACGCCGTGCCGCCGGCCCTGACGGTGCTGGGCCTGCAGTTCATCGGCCTGGTCGGTGGGGCGATCGTCGTGGAGCGGGTCTTCGGCCTCTACGGGATCGGCACCGAGATCTTCTCGGCGTCCTCGGGCGGCGACCAGCCGGTCGTGCTCGGCATCACGGTGGTCCTGGTGATCATCATCGTGCTCGTCAACCTGCTCATGGATGTCGCCTACGGCGTGCTCAACCCCAAGGTGCGTGTGGCATGACTCTCCCCGACCTCGCCTCGATGGACCCGCTGGGCGCCACGGTGCCGCCGCCGCTGCCCCGGCGGGCCGGCCGCCTCAAGCGCCTCATCACCGACCCGACCGCCGCGCTCTCGATCGGTGTGCTGCTGGTCATCACCGTGGCGAGCTTCGGCGCCTCGCTGCTCACCGACGCTGACCCGAACGCTCCCGCCCTGGCCAACACGCTCGGGCCGCCCGCACCGGGCCACCCGCTGGGGTTCGACGGTGTCGGGCGTGACATCTGGGCCCGACTGCTCTACGGCGGACAGGTCAGCCTGACCGGCGCGGTCATCGCGCTGGTCGTCGCGCTGGCGATCGGCGTGCCGTCCGGGCTGATCGCCGGGTACTTCAAGGGCTGGTTCGACGGGGTCTCCTCGTGGATCGCGAACCTCACGATGGCGATGCCGGCGATCGTCATCCTCATCGTCGTGTCGCAGGCCATCGGCCAGAGCACCAACGCCGCGATGCTCGTCTTCGGCGTGCTCATGTCGCCGGGCGTGTTCCGCCTGGTGCGTGGATCGGTCATCGCGGTGCGCGAGGAGCTCTACGTCGACGCCGCGCGGGTCTCGGGCCTGGGCTCCGGGCGGATCATGCGCCGCCACATCCTGCCGGTGGTCGCGGCCCCGACGGTCATCCAGTCCGCCCAGATGCTCGGCATCGCGATCATCATCCAGGCGGGCCTGCAGTTCCTGGGGATCGGGACCTCGGGCGAGGCGTCCTGGGGTGCCATGCTCTCCGACGCGTTCGCCAACATCTACCTCGCCCCCCACCTGCTGATCTGGCCAGGTGTGACGATCGTCGTGACGGTCGCGGCGTTCGCCCTGCTCGGCAACGCGCTGCGCGACGTGCTCGGCGCGCAGGCCGTCAAGCAGTCCCGGGCCACCCGCAGGGCCGCCAAGGCCGCAGCCAAGGTCGCCGCGGCCAACCGGATCGCCGGCACGACGATCGAGGTGGCCCACCCGGGCGCCCAGCACACCGCCCTGGACCCCGAGGACCTGCTCGAGGTGGAGAACCTGCGGGTCGCCTACCCCAAGGTCGACGGGGAGTCGGTCGTGGTCGACGGGGTCTCGCTGACGATCCGCAAGGGCGAGGTCCTGGGCCTGGTCGGCGAGTCCGGCTCGGGCAAGACCCAGACGGCGTTCTCGATCCTGGGTCTGCTGCCCCCCGAGGCCAAGGTCTCGGCGGACACCATCACCTTCGGTGGCGAGGAGCTCGCCGGGCTGAGCAGGACGGCGATGAACGTCATCCGCGGGCGCCGGATCGCCTACATCCCCCAGGAGCCGATGTCCAACCTCGACCCGTCCTTCAAGATCGGGTTCCAGCTCACCGAGCCGATCCGCCAGCACCTGGGCCTGTCCAAGAAGCAGGCCAAGGCCAAGGCGATCGCCCTGCTGACCCGGGTGGGGATCAACGACCCCGAGCGCACGTTCAACGCCTACCCGCACGAGATCTCCGGCGGCATGGCCCAGCGTGTGCTCATCGCCGGAGCGGTGTCCTGCGACCCGGAGCTGCTCATCGCCGACGAGCCGACCACGGCGCTCGACGTCACCGTCCAGGCCGAGGTCCTCGACCTCATGCGCTCGCTGCAGGAGGAGCGTCAGATGGGGATGATCCTGGTGACGCACAACTTCGGCGTCGTGGCCGACATCTGCGACCGCGTCGCGGTGATGCAGACCGGCAAGATCGTGGAGACGGCTCCCGCCAAAGAGCTGTTCGCCAACCCGCAGCACCCCTACACCCGGATGCTGCTGGACTCCACGCTCGAGGACTCCGTCCCTCGCCCGCAGCTCGCGGCCGCCGGGTCCACCACATCCACCGCACCGACGACCGGGGGGGAGGGCGCATGAGCGCCAACCAGGGCTCCAGCACCGCACCGACCACCGGACGGCGGGCCGCGCCGGCCGCGGACGAGCCCCTGCTCGTCGCCCAGGACGTCGTCGTCGAGTACCCGATGAAGGGCTTCCGCAAGGCGCCGTTCAAGGCGCTCAAGGGCGTGTCCCTGTCGATCCGCGCCGGGGAGACCGTCGGACTGGTCGGCGAGTCCGGCTCCGGCAAGACGACCCTGGGCCGCGCCGTGCTCGGGCTCGCCCCGGTGACCGGCGGCGAGATCCGCTACGGCGGGCGCAAGATCAACGGGCTCGGTGCGCGGGAGCGGCGAGGCCTCAGCGAGGACATCCAGGTGGTCTTCCAGGACCCCTACACCTCGCTCAACCCCGCGATGACGGTCAACGACATCCTCACCGAGCCGCTGCTCGTCGCCGGCGTCAACCGCACCACGGCGACCCGGCGGGTCCGCGACCTGCTCGACAGCGTCCACCTGCCCGCCGACGCCGGCGAGCGACTGCCGCGCGAGTTCTCGGGCGGCCAGCGCCAGCGCATCGCCATCGCCAGGGCCCTGAGCCGCGGGCCCAAGCTCATCGTCTGCGACGAGCCGGTCAGCGCCCTGGACCTGTCCAACCAGTCCCGTGTCCTTGACCTGTTCATCGAGATCCAGCAGCGCACCGGGGTCGCCTACCTGTTCATCACCCACGACCTGTCCGTGGTGCGCCACATCAGCCACCGGGTGGCGGTGATGTACCGCGGCGAGATCGTCGAGTCGGGCGACGCCGCGACCGTCACCTCGACCCCCGAGCACCCCTACAGCCAGCGCCTGCTGCTGGCCGCGCCGGTGCCTGACCCGGTCCGCCAGGAGAAGCGCCGCGCCGACCGCCTGCGCCTGGCCGCCCAGCTCGCCGAGCAGGACCGGCAGGCCGGCGGCACCGAGGCGCTGCCGCAGTCCGCCTGACCCCCCGCCCACCCGCCTGACCGCCGCGCGCGACCGCGTGGCACCACCCAGGAAGGCACCATCGTGCTCAACCCCGCCGTCCCCGGGTTCCACCCGGACCCCAGCGTCGTGCGCGTCGGCGACGACTACTACCTCGCCTGCTCGAGCTTCGAGTACTTCCCGGGCCTGCCGCTGTTCCACAGCACGGACGCCGAGCACTGGACGCCGATCGGGCATGTGGTCACCCGCCCGGGCCAGCTGGCGATCGAGGGCGTGCCCACCGGCGGCGGCGCCTGGGCGCCGACCATCCGGTTCCACGAGGGGACCTTCTACCTCACGGTCGCCGACGCCATGGGCCGCGGCGGCCTGATCTTCACCGCCACGGACCCGGCAGGGGAGTGGAGCGACGGGACCCTCATGGTCGGGGCGGACGGGATCGACCACGACATCGCGTGGGACGCCGACGGCACGTGCTACGTCACCTACTCCGGGCTGCTGCTCGAGGGCGAGGACTTCGGCAAGCACCTGGGCATCCAGCAGGTCCGGATGGACCCGACCACAGGCCAGGCGCTCGAGGAGCCGCGGTCGCTGTGGTCCGGCACCGGCAAGATGTTCCCCGAGGCGCCCCACCTGTACGAGGTGGACGGCACCTGGTACCTCCTCGTCGCGGAGGGCGGCACGGAGCGCGGCCACTCGGTCGCCATCGCCCGTGGTCCCAGCCCGCAGGGCCCGTTCGAGGGCCACCCGGCCAACCCCATCCACACCCACCGGTCCACCGCCCACCCGATCCAGAACTCCGGCCACGCCGACCTCATGGACACCGCGGACGGCTGGGTCATGGTGTCCCTGGGCACCCGCCCCCGCGGCGCCACCCGCGCGTTCGCGCCGATGGGCCGCGAGACCTACCAGACCCGCGTCACCTGGGCCGACGGCTGGCCCGTCGTGGAGCCGTTCGACCTCACCCCCGGCCTGCCGACGGTGACCGTCGAGACCGACCTCGGCGAGCCGCTGGGCCTGGAGTGGCTCACGGTGCGGCACGCCGAGCGCGACTGGCTGCGCCACGAGGACGGAGCCCTGGTCATCACGGCGGCCCCCGCTGCGCCCGAGGTGGCGATGGATGACCCGCGCCCGCGCTTCGTCGGCCGCCGCCAGCAGCACGAGCGCGCCCGCATCGGCGCCGTCCTGGAGCCGGGCGACGGCATCGGGGGCCTCTCGGTGCGCTACGACGAGGACCACCACTACGACGTCGAGCGCGCCGGCGACGTCGTCGTCGCCCGCGTCCGCCTCGACCAGATCGAGCACCTCTGGTCGGCACCGGCGCCGGCCGGCCCGCTGGAGCTGTGGATCGACACCGTGCCATCGCAGGTCGCGTTCACCAGCGCCGGCATGACCTGCGACACCGTCCGCCTCGGCTTCACCGCCGACGGGGTCGAGACCGAGGTCGCCGCGATGGACGGCCGCTACCTCACGTCCGACACCTGTGCGTCCTTCACCGGCCGCGTCTGGGGCCCCTACGCCGCACGCGGCGAGGTCGCGTTCAGCTCGGCGACCTACGTGGGCAACGACGAGCGCTGACCCGCACCGCACCGCACCGCACCATCCGACCGCATGCACTGCCGTACGAGCACCCGGAGCACCTCATGACCGACCAGCCCCGCACCACCGCCCCCGCCGTCGACGAGGCCGACCTCGCCGCGCGCCTCGGGGCGCTGACCCTGGAGCAGAAGGTCCGGCTCATGACGGGGGCGGACTTCTGGTCGATGTACGCGGAGCCCGCCGCGGGCCTGCGGCGCCTGGTGGTCTCGGACGGCCCGGCCGGGATCCGCGGGGAGTTCTGGGACGAGCGCGACACCTCGGCGAACGTGCCGTCCCCGACCGCGCTGGCGGCCACGTGGGACCCCGAGCGGATCGAGCGGCTCGGCCTGCTGCTGGCGGCCGAGGCCCGGCGCAAGGGTGTCGACGTGCAGCTGGCCCCCACGGTCAACCTGCACCGCACCCCCTACGGTGGCCGGCACTTCGAGAACCTCTCCGAGGACCCGTTCCTCACGGCGCGGATCGGGGTGGCCTACGTCAAGGGCGTGCAGGCCGGCGGGGTCGGGGCGACGGTCAAGCACTTCGTGGCCAACGACACCGAGACCGACCGGATGAGCATCGACGCCCAGGTCGACGAGCGCGCGCTGCGCGAGCTGTACCTGGCGCCGTTCGAGGCGATCGTCCGCGAGGGCGGCGCATGGGCCGTCATGGCCGCCTACAACCGGGTCAACGGCGCCACGGCGACCGAGACCCCGCTGCTGCGCGACGTCCTGCAGGACGAGTGGGGCTTCGACGGGGTGACGATGAGCGACTGGTTCGCCACCCGCTCCACCGTCGCCGCCGCCTCGGGCGGGCTCGACCTGGCGATGCCCGGCCCGGCCGGCCCGTGGGGCGACGCGCTGGTGGCGGCCGTGCGCGCCGGCGAGGTCGACGAGGCCCGGATCGACGACCACGTGCTGCGCCTGCTGCGCCTGGCCGCACGCGTCGGGGCCCTCGAGGGCATCGCGGCGGTCGCCGCGGCGCCGTCGTACAGCGATGCGCACGTCGCAGCGCAGCTGCGCGCCGACGCGGCCGCCGGGTTCGTGCTCGCCCGCAACGACGGCGTGCTGCCCCTGGCCGCCGGCTCGCTCGCGTCGGTGGCCGTCCTGGGTCCCAACGCCGAGGTGGGCCGCACGCTGGGCGGCGGCAGCGCCACCGTCTACCCGCCGTACACGATCTCCCCGCTGGACGGCCTGCGCGCCGCCCTCGGCGACGGCGTCGCGGTGACCTTCGGCCAGGGCGTGCGGGCGCACGAGCGGACCTCCCCGGCCCGCGACGTGTACACCGCGCGGGCAGACGGCACCCCGGGCGTCGACATCCGCTACCTCGCCGACGACGGCGCCGTGCTGCTGTCCGAGCAGCGGTCCGGCGGCACGTTCAACTGGCTCATCGGCTTCCCGGCGGCGGCGACGGATGCCGCGGCGGTCGAGGTCTCCGCTCGCGTCACGGCCACGGTGGCCGGGACGTGGGAGGTCGGTGGATCCGGTCTGGGGCAGTTCCGGCTCACGGTCGACGGTGCCGAGGTGCTCGAGACCACGCTCGTCCTCCCGCCGGGTGCCGACCTCGTCGAGGGCATGATGGCCCCGCCGCAGGCCGTGCACCGCGTCGAGCTGGCGCAGGGCCAGTCCGTCGACGTCGTGCTGCGGCACGAGCTCACGGGGGCCGCGACCTCGCCGGACGGGCTGGTGCTCGGCACGATGCTCCAGCTCAACGTCGAGCCGCCGCACCGGAGCGACGACGAGGCGATCGACGCCGCCGTCGCCCAGGCCGCCGCCGCGGACGTCGCCGTGGTGGTCGTGGGGACCAACGAGGAGGTCGAGTCCGAGGGCTACGACCGCTCGACGCTGGCCCTGCCCGGCCGCCAGGACGAGCTCGTGGCGCGCGTCGCCGCGGCCAACCCGCGCACCGTCGTGGTCGTCAACGCCGGGGCCCCGGTGCTCATGCCGTGGGCCGACGACGTCGCCGCCGTGCTCCTGGCCTGGTTCCCCGGCCAGGAGTTCGGCAACGCGCTGGCCGACGTCCTCCTCGGCGTCGTCGAGGCTGGCGGGCGCCTGCCGACCACCTGGCCGCTCGACGAGTCGAACCTGCCGTCGGCCACCCCGGTCGACGGGGTCGTCCGCTACGACGAGGGCCTCCTCGTCGGCTACCGCAACCCCGCCCGCACCGCCCGCTACGCGTTCGGCCACGGCCTCGGCTACACGACGTGGGAGTTCGAGTCCGTGTCCGTGCCGGTCGCCCCGACGAGCGACGGCCCCGGCGCGATCGCCGCGACGGTGCGCAACACCGGTACCCGCGCGGGCCGCCAGGTCGTCCAGGTCTACGTCTCGCGCCCCGGCAGCGAGGTCGAGCGACCGGTCCGCTGGCTCGTCGGCTTCGCGGCAGCGGTCGCCGAGCCGGGGGAGTCGGTCACTGTCCGGGTGCCGCTGCCCACCCGGGCGCTGGCGCACTGGGACGTCGACACGCACGCCTGGGCCGTCGAGCCGGGGACCTTCACGCTCGAGGTCGGGCCATCCAGCGCGGACCTGCCGCTCGTCGAGGAGCTGGTCTGGACGCAGGGCGCCTGATGGCCGCGCGGATGCGGGTGATCAGCGACAACGACTACTCCGGCGACCCCGACGGTCTGGTCCAGCTGGCCCACCACGCGCTGTCGACGTCGGTCGAGCTCGTCGCTGTGATCGGCTCGCACCTGGCGGTCGGTGACCCGTTCGACCCGTCGGGCCGCAGCGCGCAGAACGCCGCCGCCGCGGCCCGGACGGTCCTGGACCTCGCGGGGCGCCCCGACGTGCGCGTGGTGGCGGGGTCCGAGGTGGCCCTGCTCGACGCGACGACCCCGCACCGCTCGGCCGGCGCGCAGGCGATCGTCGACGCGGCCATGGCGGACTCGGACCGGCCGCTGTACGTCGCGTGCGGCGCGGGCCTGACCGAGCTCGCCTCGGCGTACCTGCTCGAGCCGCGGATCGCGCAGCGGCTGACCGCTGTGTGGATCGGTGGCCCCGAGCACCCCGGGCTGGCCGTCGCCCCGCCCCGGGCCGGCGGCCCGGAGCTCTCGGAGTACAACGAGCGGATCGACGTCACGGCGGCCCAGGTGGTCTTCGACTCCCCGATCCCGCTGTGGCAGGTGCCGCGCGACGCCTACCGCCAGACGCTCATGAGCTTCGCGGAGCTCGACCTGCTGGTGCGGCCCGCCGGCCAGCTGGGAGCGCACCTGGTCGACGCGCTGGAGCGGGTGCGCACGATGACCGCCGAGTTCGGCATGGACATCGGCGAGACGTACATCCTCGGCGACAGCCCGTTGGTGCTGCTCACGGCACTGCAGTCGGCGTTCGAGCCGGACCCGTCCTCGAGCCGGTACGTCACGGTGCCGGCCCCCCGGATCGCGGACGACGGCAGCTATGCCCCGCGCCCCGACGGTCGCCCGATCCGCGTCTACACCCACCTCGACCTGCGGCTGATGTTCGGCGACCTCGTCGCCCGGCTCGCCCGCCACGCCGCGACTTAGGAGCCTCACGATGACCACCACCCACGTCACGGCGCTCTGGGCCGCCGACCGCGGCCGTCCCGCCCATCTGGCGACCGGCAGCCCCACGCTCTCGTGGTCGGTGGGCGGCGACGTGGCCGGGTGGGAGCAGGCCCGGGCCGAGCTCGAGCTGCGGCTCGACGGTGCCACCACGGTCGCCGAGGTGACCGGACCGGTGGCGCAGAAGGTCCCCTGGCCGTTCGCGCCGCTGGCCGCGTACGTCACCGCCGAGGTACGCGTGCGGGTGCTGGGCACCGACGGCCCCGACGGCACCGACGGCGCCGCGGACGCGGACGGGTGGAGCGAGGGGAGCGGCTGGAGCGACTGGAGCGAGCCGGCCGCGCTGCGCACGGGCCCGCTCGGCCCGCAGGACTGGCGCGCGCCGTTCATCACGGTCGACCCCGGGCAGGCCTGGCCCGAGCGCGGCACGGCGCGCCTGCGCACCGAGCTCACCGCGCCCGCCGGGCTGGTCCGCGCGGAGCTCTCGGTGACGGCCCACGGCGTGGTCGAGGCGAGCCTCGCCGGCCGTCGCGTCGGCGACGAGGAGCTCGCACCGGGCTGGACCGCCTACCGCGACGTGCTGACCTTCGCCACCCACGACGTCACGGCCCAGCTGCTCGACGCCGGGGGTGCCCTCGTGGTGCTCGGCGCCACCGTCGCCGAGGGCTGGTACGGCGAGCGCTTCGGCTTCGACGGGGACTTCGCCCAGGCCTACGTCGGGCCGGTGGCCCTGGCGGCCCAGCTGCGCCTCGAGGACGCCGCGGGCGACGTCACGTGGGTGACGACGGGCACCGACTGGACCGCGACGGTCATCGGGCCGGTCACCGCCGCCGGCATCTACCCCGGTGAGGACCACGACGCCCGGTTGGCCGACGACGCGCTGCTCACCCCCGGCACGCCGTTGCCGGGCGCGCGCACCGCAGCGCTGCTCGACGACGTCGTGGCCGGCGACCCGCGGGCCGCGGAGGTGCGCCTCGAGCGCCTCGTGCCCGCGTCAGCCCCGCCCGTGCGCGTCATCGAGACCGTGGGCGTGCGCGAGGTCCTCACCACGCCGTCTGGTGCCACGGTGCTGGACTTCGGCCAGAACCTCGTCGGCTGGCTGCGCCTGCGCGTGGACGGGCCGGCCGGCACCACCCTCACGCTGCGGCACGCCGAGGTGCTCGAGCACGGCGAGCTGGGGGTGCGGCCGCTGCGGTTCGCGAAGGCGACGGACCACCTCACCCTGGCCGGCGACGGCCCGATCGACTGGCGCCCGCGGTTCACGTTCCACGGCTTCCGCTACGCGGAGGTCACGGGCTGGCCGGGCGAGCTGGACCCGGCGGACGTGGTCGCCGAGGTGATCCACACCGACATGGTGCGCACCGGGTACCTGCACACGGGCGACGCGATGCTCGACCGGCTGCACGCCAACATCGTCTGGGGCCTGCGCGGCAACGTCGTCTCCCTGCCCACGGACTGCCCGCAGCGCGACGAGCGCCTGGGCTGGACAGGCGACATCCAGGTGTTCACCCCCACGGCGTCCTACCTCTACGACACCTCCGGGTTCCTCGGCTCGTGGCTGCGCGACCTCGCGGCAGAGCAGGCGCGCGGCGGCGTCGTGCCGCTCGTGGTCCCCCACCCGCTGCGCCAGCCCGCCGCGCCGAACGCCGCATGGGGGGATGCCGCGACCCTCGTGCCCGACGCGCTGTACGAGCAGTACGGCGACGCGGCCGCGCTGGCCGCGGCGTACCCGAGCATGGCGGCCTGGGTCGACGAGGTCCGCGGCCGCGCGGGCGAGAACGACCTGTGGACCGGCGGCATGCAGCTGGGGGACTGGCTCGACCCGTCGGCGGCCCCCGACGAGCCGTGGGCGGCGAAGACCGACGGCGACATCGTCGCGAGCGCGTACTACTACCGCTCGACCGTCGCCCTGGCCCGCTCCGCGCGCGTGCTGGGCCGCGACGAGGAGGCTGCGGGGCTCGACGCGCTGGCCGAGCGGATCCGCGCGGCGTTCGTGGACCGGTTCGTCACGCCGGGCGGGCTGATGTCCTCCGACGCGCACACCGCCTACGGCCTGGCGATCGGCTTCGACCTGGTCGCCGACCCGGCCCTGCGCCAGCGCCTGGGCGACCGGCTCGCCGAGCTGGTGCGGGCCTACGCGTACCGGATCCGCACGGGCTTCGTCGGCACGCCGCTCGTCACGGGTGCGCTGCAGGCCACCGGCCACACCGACGTGGCGTACCGGCTGCTGCTCGAGGAGGGCCTGCCGTCCTGGCTCTACCCCGTCACCATGGGGGCCACCACCGTCTGGGAGCGCTGGGACTCCATGCTCCCGGACGGCTCGATCAACCCCGGCCAGATGACGTCGTTCAACCACTACGCGCTGGGCGCGGTGGCGGACTGGATGCACCGCACCATCGGCGGGATCGCCCCGGCCGAGCCGGGGGCCCGCGTGGTCGACGTGCACCCCGTCCCCGGCGGTGGGCTCACGGACGTCAGCGCGGCGCTCGACACGGGCTACGGCGTGGTCGCGGTCGCGTGGACCGTGCGTGGCGAGGGCTTCACCCTCGACGTGCGCGTGCCGGCGAACATGCGGGCGAGGGTGACGCTGCCCGACGGCGCGCGCGCCGAGGTGGGAGCGGGCGAGCACAGCTTCACGGCCGCGCTCCCGGCCCCGCCAGCCCCGCCGGCCGAGCCGTGGTCGCTGGACACCCCGATGTCGCGCTTCATCGACGACGACGCGGCGCGCGAGGCATTGCTTGCCGCGTGCGCGAGCGTCGGGTTCTTCTTCGCGCACGGCTGGACCCCGCAGGGCCGGTGGCGCAGCGACACCACGGTGCGCGGCCTGCTCATGCTCCTGTCCCACGAGCAGATCGCCGAGCTGGACCGTGCGGTGGCCGCGCTCAACGGCTGAGGCCACCGCGGCGCCTGCGCGGCTCGGGGCCTGCGTCCGCGCGTCGTCAGGGCAGCGGGTCGTCGGCCCACGGGTACGACGCCTGGGCACCCAGGCGCTGGACGGCGTACGCCGCGACCCGGGTCGCGGCGGTGGCGGCGTCGCGCAGGTCCTCGCCCCGCGCGAGGTGCGCGGCCAGCGCGCCGACGAAGGCGTCACCGGCCCCTGTCGTGTCGCGCGCCGTGACCGGGCGCGCGGGCAGCGCCCACTCGCCGTCGGGACCTGCGCCCACGACGCCGGCGCGCCCGAGGGTGACGACGACGGACGGAACGCCGAGGTTCCGCAGGCCCCGGGCGGCCGCGATCCCTGCCGTGGTCGCGTCGTCGGCCGCGCGACCCCCGTCAGGTGGGTCGTGCGGCCCGGCATCGAGCCAGCCGAGCAGGAGGGTCGCCTCGTGCTCGTTGACGACCAGCGGGTCCGCGAGGGCGAGGGTCGACAGGGGCACGGGGCATGCGGGCGCGACGTTGAGCAGCACCCGCACCCCGGCTGCGGCGGCGAGGCCCGCCGCGAGATCCACGGAGGGCAGCGGGATCTCGGCCTGGAGAACGCAGACCGTCGCCCCGGTGATGACCGGGGCCGCCGCGGCGACCTCCTGCAGACCCACGGCGGCGTTGGCGCCGGGCACCACGACGATGGTGTTCTCGCCATCCTCGGCCAGCGTGACGACCGCCAGCCCCGTGGGCCCGGGCACCGTCGTGACGGCGGTGACGTCGACGCCCGCCCGGCGGAGCTCGCGCAGCGCGACGGCGGCGTTCGCGTCGGTCCCGACGGCGCCGACCATGGCAGTCCGTACGCCGAGCCGCGCAGCCGCGACGGCCTGGTTGGCGCCCTTGCCACCGGCGAACAGGTCACCGGAGCCACCGAGAAGGGTCTCTCCCGGCCGTGGGTGACGGGCGACCGTGAGCACGAGGTCGACGTTGAGCGAGCCGACCACGACGACGTCGGGGTGCACGGTCGATCTCCTTCGATCGGGCGGTCCGGCGGGCGGGCAGCCGGTGCTCAGGGTTGACATCCGTCGCGACCCAACCTATCGTGGAGATATTCCATTCAGAGCGGAATGAATATGCGAATCGGAGCGACAGTGACGGGTGACCGACGGGCCGGGGCCGCGCACGCGGCTGCCTCGGGTCTCGGTGCCGCGGGCCTCATCCTCGCGCTCGACGAGGGGACCACCAACACCAAGGCCCTGCTCGTCGACCCGTCGGCGGGTGCGGTCGTCGCCGTCGGCTCGCGCCCGCTCGGGATCGCGTTCCCCGCGCCGGGCTGGGTCGAGCAGGATGCGACGGAGATCTGGGAGGCCACCCTCGGGGCCATCGAGGACTGCCTCGCGCAGGTGCCCGGGGCGAGGCTCGTCGGCCTGTCCATCTCGAACCAGCGGGAGTCCGTCGCCGCGTGGCACCGCTCGACCGGTGCCCCGCTGGGCCCCGTCCTCGGCTGGCAGGACGCCCGGACGGCCGAGGGGTGCGCGGCCATGGGGGTCGGGGCCGCCGCGCTGGTGCGCGCCCGCACGGGGTTGACCCTCGACCCGATGTACTCGGCGCCCAAGATGCGCTGGCTGCTCGACGCGGCCGTGGCCACGGGGGTCGCCGTCGCCGACGTGTGCCTGGGCACCATCGATGCCTGGCTCATCCGGAACCTCACCGGTGAGCACGCGACCGAGGCCGGGAACGCGTCGCGGACACTCCTGCTCGATCTTGACGGTCTCGCGTGGGACCCGGACCTGCTCGCCCTGTTCGGTGTGCCGGCCAGCGCGCTGCCTGAGGTCAGGGCCTCGGACGCGGGCTTCGGGACGACGCTCGGCGTCGGCTCGCTGCCACCTGGCGTACCCGTCGTCGCCGTCCTGGCGGACTCCCACGCAGCGCTCTACCAGCACGGCTGCACGCGACCCGGTGCCGGCAAGGCGACCTACGGCACGGGTTCCTCGGTGATGACCCCGTGCGCCGGCCCCGACGTCGCGCCGGAGGGCATCACGACCACCGTGGCCTGGCTGACCGGCGGCACCTCGCCCGTGCCGACCTATGCGCGCGAGGGCAACATCATCGCGAGCGGCTCGGCGCTCGACTGGATGGCCCGGACGCTCGGCGCCGGTGCGCAGGAGTCCGGCGGCGCGTTCCTCACGCGGCTGGCCACCGAGGCTGCCGATGCGGGCGGTGTGAGCTTCGTCCCGGCCTTCTCGGGTCTGGGCGCCCCGTACTGGGACCGCGCGGCCACCGGCGTCCTCACGGGCGTCACCGGCGGCACCCTGCGCGCCCACCTCGCGCGGGCCGCGCTCGAGGCGGTGGCCCACCAGGTCGTCGACGTGGTCGAGGCGATCGAGCGGGACGGCGCGGCCCGGATCGACGTGCTGCACGCCGACGGCGGCGCCACCGCGTCCGCGCTGCTGATGTCCACGCAGGCCGACCTGCTCGGGCGCGCCGTCCGGATCGCCGACGAGCCCGAGGCCTCGGCCCTCGGTGCCGCGTTGCTGGCTGCCCGGACCCTCGGGCTCGCCCCCACGGCGGACCCGCGCGCGTCCGCGGCCCGGGTCGTGGAGCCCGCCGGGACCGACCGCGCCGCCCGGCGCCGCGCATGGGCGGCGGCCGTCGCCCGCTCCCGCGGCCAGGCCGTCGCGCCATCGACAGCGGACACCTCGCCATGAGGGCGACCGTGCCCCGCCATGCACCCCGCTGGATGACGATCGAAAGGAACAACGATGTCTGAGTACCCCCGCTTCGGTGCCGGCCTGTGGCACTTCGCGAGCTACGTCGACCGGTACGCCACCGACGGATACGCACCGCCCGTCACGACCCTGGAGCAGATCGCCCGGGCCGGTGAGGTCGGTGACCTCTCGGTCGTCGACGTGCCCTACCCCTTCACCGAGGGCGTCACGGTCGAGCAGGTCAAGGAGGCGCTCGCCGAGAACGGCCTCGAGGCCGTCGGCGTCACCCCCGAGATCTACATGCGCCGGTTCAGCAAGGGCGCCTTCACCAACCCCGACGCCGAGGTGCGCGCCGAGGCGCTCGCGGTGCTCAACGAGGCCGCCGACGTCGTGCGCGCCCTGGGCGCCCGCTATCTCAAGGTCTGGCCCGGCCAGGACGGCTGGGACTACCCGTTCCAGGTCGACCACCACACGCAGTGGGAGCTCGCGGTCTCGGGCATGCGCGAGCTGGCGCTCGCCAACCCCGACATCAAGATCGTCATCGAGTACAAGCCGCGCGAGCCGCGCAACAAGATGTTCTGGGACTCCGCGGCCAAGACCGCGCTCGGCATCAAGGCCATGGGTGTGGACAACGTCGGCGTGCTGCTCGACTTCGGTCACGCGCTCTTCGGCGGGGAGTCGCCCGCCGCCGCGGCGCAGCTGCTCATCGACCACGGCCTGCTGTGGGCGATGGACGTCAACGACAACCTGCGCAGCTGGGACGACGACATGGTCGTCGGCACCGTGCACCCCGTCGAGGTCTTCGAGTTCTTCTACACCCTGAAGATCAACGACTGGGAGGGTGTCTGGCAGCTCGACCAGTTCCCGTTCCGCGAGGACACCGTGGAGGCGGCGAAGCTGTCGATCCGCTTCCTCAAGGGCATCCACCGCGCCCTCGAGGAGCTGGACATCGACGCCCTGCGCGCGGCCCAGGCACGGCAGGACGCGATGGGCGCGCAGAAGCTCGTCCAGGACGTGCTGTTCTCCTGCCTGCGGGAGGGCGAGTGAGCGCGGTCGAGGGGGACCTGGTCCCAGCGCTGGACCCGACGGGCGTCCCGGCGGACGGCCTGCCCGTGATGGGCCGGATCGACGCGTCGGCCGGCCGCGATGCCGTCGTCGCCCACCTGGCCGAGGCCGCGCGGCAGGTCCGCCGGCGCGACATCCAGATGATCCGGGCCGCGGGCCTGGGGCACATCGGCGGCGAGTTCTCGGTCATCGACGTGCTCGTGACCCTGTACCTGCACGCGCTCAACGTCAGCCCCGCCACCCTGACGGACCCCGAGCGGGACCGGTTCATCCTCTCCAAGGGTCACGCGGCGGCAGCGCTCTACACGACGCTGTCGATCGCCGGGTTCATCCCGCCGGAGCAGCTGAGCACGTTCATGCAGCCGCTCGCCCAGCTCAACGGGCACCCGGCGCGCACCAAGATCGCGGCCGTCGAGGCCAGCACCGGCCCGCTCGGCCATGGGCTGCCCATCGCGGTGGGGACGGCCTTCGCCGGCGCGCTCGACGGTTCGCCGCGACGCACGTTCGTCGTCGTCGGCGACGGCGAGCTCCAGGAGGGCTCCAACTGGGAGGCCCTCATGACGGCCGGCAACCACCGGCTGGCCAACCTCTGCGTCGTCGTCGACCGCAACCGCCTGCAGCAGGGCGCCCGGGTCGCCGACACCAACGACCTCGAGCCGCTGGTGGACAAGCTCCGCGCGTTCGGCATGGAGGTCGTCGGGGTCGACGGCCACGACCACGGCGCCCTCGTCGACGTGTTCGCCGCCGTCCCGGCGGCCTCGGGCAAGCCGACGGCCGTCATCGCGCACACCTTCAAGGGCCACCCGATCTCCTTCATGTCCGACGACGTCGCCTGGCACCACAAGGTCCCGTCGCCGGAGCAGGTGGCCACCGCCCTGACCGAGCTGGAGACCCCGTGAGCACGCAGACCCCCACCCCGGCCGCACCGGACCGGGTGCTGCACGACTGCCGCGACGCCTACGTCGCGACGCTCGTCGAGCTGGCCGCGACGGACGAGCGCATCGTCGCCGTGGTCAACGACTCGGTGGGCTCGAGCAAGCTCGGGCCCTTCGGGGCGGCTTACGGGCCGCGCCTCATCAACGTGGGCATCGCCGAGCAGGACATGGTCGGCGTGGGTGCCGGCCTGGCCAACGGCGGCAAGATCCCCTTCGTCTCCGCGGCGGCGTGCTTCCTCACGGCCCGCGCGATGGAGCAGATCAAGGTCGACGCTGCCTACTCGCAGCACCACATGGTGCTGTGCGGGATGAGCCCCGGCATGGCCTACGGGGAGCTCGGCCCGACGCACCACTCCATCGAGGACCTCGCCTGGCTGCGGGCGATCCCCGGCCTGACCGTCGTGGTCCCGTCCGACCCGGGCGAGACCGCGCAGGCGGTCCGGTGGGCCGCGGCGCACGACGGCCCGGTGTACCTGCGGATCAGCCGGATGGGCGTGCCCGCCGTCAACCCCGAGGGCTACGAGTTCGTCCCGGGCAAGGCGGTCACGCTGCGCGAGGGCACCGACGTGACGATCATCGCCACGGGCACCGTCGTCATCCGCGCGCTCGACGCGGCCGACCTGCTCGCGCAGGCCGGGATCTCCGCCCGGGTGCTGTCGATGCCGACCATCAAGCCGCTGGACGAGGAGGCCGTCGTCGCGGCGGCCCGCGAGACGGGTGCGATCGTCACGGTCGAGGAGGCGCTCACCTCGGGCCTGGGCGGCGCTGTCGCCGAGGTCGTCGTGCGCACCACGCCGGTGCCGATGCGGTTCGTCGGCGTGCCGGACACGTTCGCGCCCACGGGCTCCGTGGAGTGGCTCCTCGACCACTTCGGCATCAGCGCGCAGGGCGTCGCCGCGTCCGTGCGGGAGGTCCTTGGTCGCTAGCATCGGGCCCAGCCCGTTGGGCCCACGTCGAAGGAGAGGCCGGATGGACATCGACCGCACGGGGGCACGCACGGCGCGCCGGTTCGGGCACTCCGAGGACCAGATGCGCCTCATGGCCAAGATCGCGCGGATGTACCACGAGCGCGGCATGCGCCAGTCGCAGATCGCGGACGAGCTCCACGTCTCCCAGCCCCGTGTCTCGCGCCTGCTCAAGCGCGCCGGCGAGGTGGGCATCGTCCGGACGACCATCGCGCTGCCCGCCGGGGTGCACACGGACCTCGAGGAGGCGCTCGAGGAGCGGTACGGCCTCGGCGAGGCCGTCGTGGTGGACATCGGGGGAGCGGACGAGGACGTCAACCCCGGGCTGGGCGCCGCGACGGCCGTGTACCTCGAGACGACGCTGACCGGCGGGGACACCGTCGGCATCTCGTCGTGGTCCGCGACGCTGCTCGCGGCCGTGGAGTCGATGCGGCCGGCGCGCACGGCCGTCGTCGACACCGTCGTGCAGGTGGTCGGCGGCATCGGCGACCCGCGCGTGCAGATGCAGGCCACCCGGCTCATCGGGCTGTTCGCGTCGGGGACGGGTGCGAACCCCGTCTTCATGCCGGCGCCGGGCATGCTCGGCACCGCGGCGGCCCGGGACTCGCTGGTCGCCGACCCGACGGTCTCCGGGGTCATGGACATCTGGCCGGCCCTGACGATGGTGCTCGTCGGCATCGGCTCGCTGGAGCCCTCGCCCCTGCTGCGCGAGAGCGGCAACGCGCTGGCTGCGGCCGACCAGGCCGTGCTGCGCGAGGCCGGCGCCGTCGGCGACATCTGCCTGCGGTTCTTCGACGCCTCCGGCGCCCCGGTGCGCTCCGCGGTCGACGACCGCGTCATCGGGATCGACCCCGACGCGCTGCGCCGCGTGCCGCGCCGGGTCGGCGTGGCCGGCGGCACCCGCAAGCACTCGGCGATCCGCGCCGCGCTGCTCGGCGACTGGGTCAACGTGCTCATCACGGACGTCGACGAGGCCCGTCGGCTGCTCGACGAGGCCCCCGACGCCCACGCCTGAGACCTAGGTCCCAGGCGCCGCGGGCGGCCCTGTGATCCACAACTGGTCCTAGTCCATTCGGGCGATTCCCTTGCCTTGCGCGCGGGCATACCCTTAAGTGCCTCTATGGGCGATTCGCCCGATTTGGCCCGAGGCTGGGCACGTCACCGAGAATGGGGAAGTCCGATGCGTCAAGGACACGGCGTGCGCGCCCGCCAGAGCTGGAAGCGGGTGGTCTCGTTCGGCCTCGCCGCGGCGCTGTCGCTCTTCGGCCTCACCCTCGTGGCGCCCGTCGCCTACGCGGTCGACGGCGAGGTCACCCATGTCGGGTCGGCCAGCACGGCCGGCAACCGCACGGCGCACACAGTACGGATCCCGGCGGAGGTGCTGGCCGGCGACGTGCTCGTGCTGGCGATGGTGGCCAACAGCACGAGCGGCACGCTCACCGAGCCGGCCGGCTGGACGGTCGCCGAGTCCGTGGACGGCAACGGCGTCCGCGGTCGCCTCTGGACGAGGACGGCCGGGGTCGCTGACGCGAACACGAACGTGACGGTGACGACGAGCGCGATCCTCAAGTCCGCGCTGAGCGTGACGGCCTACCGCAGCAGCATCGGATTCCCGACGCTCACCGCGAGCGAGGCCGCCGTGGTCAACACCTCGGCGACGAGCCACACCGCCCCCGCGGTGGCCCTGGCCGGCGCCGGCTCGTGGCTCGTCGACATCTGGGGCGAGAAGTCCACGACGGACGCCACCTGGACGTTGCCCGCCGAGGTCGTCTCGCGGACCACCGCGGCTGCCACCGGGACCGGTCGGGTGAGCCTCGTGGTCGGCGATTCGAACGCCGCCGTGCCGGGCCCAATCTCGGGGACCCCGGTCGCGACCACCTCGGTCGCGGTCAGCCGGGGCGTGCAGTTCTCCCTCGCGATCACCCCGGGCAGTGACGGCGCCCCGGTGAACGTGCCGCCCACGCCGGCCTTCACCAACGCGTGCGTCGGGCTCGACTGCTCGTTCGACGCCTCGACGTCCACGGACCCCGAGGGCAGCCCGCTGACGTTCGCCTGGAACTTCGGCGACGGCACCACGGCGACCGGTGTCACGGCGGCCCACACGTACGCCACACCCGGGACGCGCACCGTCACGCTGACGGTCTCGGACGGGCTGGCCACCTCGGTGCTCACGCGGCAGGTGACGACCGCACTGGTGGTCAACGCCCCGCCGGTGCCTGCCTTCACCAGCTCGTGCGTCCTCCTCGTGTGCTCGTTCGACGCCTCGACGTCGACGGACCCCGAGGGCAGCCCGCTGACGTTCGCCTGGGACTTCGGCGACGGCACCACGGGCACCGGGGTCACCGCGACCCGCACCTATGCCACCGCCGGGACCCGCACCGTCACGCTGACGGCGTCGGACGGTGCGGCGACCGCCCAGACCACCCGGCAGGTCACCTCGGTGACGCCGATCGCCGGTCCCGGGCACACGGTCGAGGTCTCCGACACGGTCCGGACCAACTTCCCGCGCATCACCACGGGTGAGATCTTCGACCTCGAGTACATCGGCAACCGGGTGTATGTGGTCGGTACGTTCACGACCATCCGCAACAACGCCACGGGCAACACCACGAGCTACAACCAGCCCTACCTCGCGGCATTCAACATGACCACCGGTCTCGTGGACACCGGCTTCCGGCCCGTGTTCGACGGCGGGGTCACCGACGTCGAGGCCTCGCCGGACGGCACCAGGCTCTACGTTGCCGGGCGGTTCAACACCGTCAACGGCGTCACCAAGCGCAAGTTCGCCGCGCTCGACCCCGCCACCGGTGCGACCATCGCGAGCTTCACGGCCCACGCCAACGGGGCGGGCACCGAGCTCGAGGCGACCAACACGACCGTCTACCTCGGCGGGCAGTTCACCCAGATCAACGGGGCGAACAAGATCGGGCTCGCGGCGGTCGACGCGGCCACCGGCGCCCTGGTGGGTCGCACGAACGCGAACCCCGCCGGCACGTGGAACAACGACATCACGGGCGGCATCGGGCCCAACGGCGCGCTCAACGTCCAGGAGCTCAAGCTGACGCCCGACCTGACCACCCTCATGGTGGTCCACACGGGCCGGCAGATCGCCGGCCAGGACCGCTACGGCGTCGGCCTCATCAACGCCGGCAGCGGGGCGCTGCTCCCGTGGCGCACGCGCCTGTGGGAGGACAACCTCGGCTACGTCGGCGGCGTCCAGCGCGCCTACGCCGGCGACATCTCGCCGGACGGCACCTACATGGTCATCACCAGCGGGTCGGGCGGTGACCGCCCGCCGATCAACGACACGGCGGTCCGCTTCCCCATCGCCGGGGGCGACTTCGTGGAGCCCACCTGGGTCTCGCGGCTCTACGACTCCGTCTACTCGGTGGCGATCTCCGAGGTCGCCATCTACCTGGGTGGGCACTTCAGCTGGGTCGAGTCCCAGAGCGCCCGCGACCCGTGGCCGGGTCTCGACAACGTCGGCTACGGCACCGGGCAGGGCCTGTCCGGCTACGGGCTCGGTGACGAGGTGCTGCGACGCGACCACGTCACCTCCATCGCCCCGGACAACGGCAAGGCGCTGCAGTGGAACCCGGGGTCCAACTCGTTCGAGGGCAACAAGGCGATGCTCGTGACGCCGCGGGGCCTGGTCACCGGCGGCGACGCGACGACGCAAGGTGCCCAGAACGTCGGCCGGATCGCCGTCTACGACCTCCTGTCGACCGCGACGCAGGCGAACAACACGACCATCACCTCACCCGTCGAGGGACGGGTGGAGGAGGCTGGGGTCCCGTTCACCATCGAGGGCACCGCAGTGGCCACCAGCGGCGTCAACCGGGTGCAGATCGAGGTCCGCAACCGGAGCACCAACCGCTACCTGCAGGACGACCTCGTCACGTGGGGTGCCGCGAACACCATCAACGCCACGCTCGCCTCGCCGGGCGCGACCTCCACGACGTGGTCGCTCGGCCTGACGATCACGGGCAACCTCTCGCTCGAGGCCATGGCCAGGACGGTCGCGACCAACGGCCAGTCCGACACGACCAAGGACGTCAACAGGTTCGAGACGTTCAGCACGACGGACGCGACCCCGAGGGCCAGCGTCACGGGGCCGAGCGGCATCCTGCCGTCGACGACCTTCCTTGCGACCGGAACGGCGACGGACGACGTCGGCGTGCAGTCGCTCAGCTACACCATCCGCGACGTCAACAACCGCTACCTCCAGGCCGACGGGTCCGCGACGAGCACGTACAACTCGTTCTCGCTCCTGCCCGACGTGGTCGGCTCGATCTCGACCACGTGGTCGGTCGAGATCACCGTGCCGTGGGAGGGCGAGTGGAAGATGCAGGTCATCGCGCGGGACACGGCGGGACAGTCCTCGCTGGACACCAGCGACCGCACCTGGATCATCAGCAGCACCGGCATCGCACCGTCGGTGGCCGTCACCGCCCCGGTGGTGATGACGCCCCCGGTCGCCGTCGGCACGGTCACCGTGGCGCCGGGTTCACCGATCACCTTCAGCGGCACGGCCACGGACGACGAGGGCCTGGCCAACGTCGAGATCACGCTGCGGAACACCACGACCCGTGAGGGGCTGGCCGCAGACGGGACCTGGGGGATCAACCTCAGCGGTGCCTACCGGATCACCCCGATCAACGTCAGCGGGACGAGCACGTCGTGGTCGTACACCACGCCGTTCAACCTCACGCCGGGCTCGTACAGCTTCACCGTGCGCGCCACGGACGACCTGGGTCTGGTCACCTCCTCGACCAACCAGGGCCGGCTGACCCTGCTCGCCCAGATCCCGGGCGACGTCGCGCCGGACGCCCTGCTCACGGCGCAGGCAACCCCGACGGTGCTGCACCTCGACCTCGCCGGGACGGCGACGGACGACTTCGGTGTGCAGAGCGTCATGGTCGCGGTCTACGACAACGACACGCGGCGCTACCTCCAGCCGAACGGGACGATGAGCGCCGCCTACGCGACCCTCGCGTCGACCCTGGCCTCGCCCGGCGGGACCTCGACCACGTGGAACCTGTCGGTCGACCTGCCCACCGAGGGCAACTGGACCGTCACGGCGTTCGCGTTCGACACCGCCGGCCAGCAGGACACGTCGACGACCGGTGCGACGGCGAGCTTCCGGATCTACCCCGGGGACCTGCCGCCGGTCGTGCTCACGAACCTGCAGATCCCGGTCACCGGTGCGGTCTTCCCGACCGGGAAGATCGTCATCAGCGGACGGGTGGAGGACGATCGCCAGATCGCCTCGGCGCAGATCGCGGTCGTCAACAGCCTCGGTCAGTACATGAGCGCCACCGGCACCTTCACCAGCACCACGGAGAGCTGGCGCTCGGCCTTCCTCAACTCGCCCGGATCGCCCGGGTCGAACTTCTCGTTCACCACGCCGGTGATCCCTCCCGGGACCTACACCGTGCGCGTGCGCGGGGTTGACCAGCACAGCCTCGCGACGAACCCGACCTACGACACGCCCGGCGTGATCGTCGAGCACCCGGCGAACAACCTGCCGCCGGTGGCCGCGTTCACCTTCCGGTGCGGGGCCGTGCTCACCGGGGCGCCGACGGACAACGTCTGCGAGTTCGACGCGAGGACCTCGACCGACGAGAACACGCCGGACCTGCGCTACGGCTGGACGTTCGGGACGGCCACGAGCACGGGAGCCGTCGTGCGGCGGACGTTCACCGCACCGGGCGACGTCACGGTGACCCTCACCGCGACGGACGAGTTCGGCCTCACGGCCGTGACGAGCCAGATCGTCACGGTGGTGGAGCCGCCGACCAACCTGCCCCCGGTCGCGGTGCTGAGCCCGCCGGCGTGCACCGGCCTGGTGTGCAACTTCTCCAGCGCCAGCTCGACGGACCCGAACGTGGGCGACGTCCTGACCCGGCTGTGGGTCTGGGGGGACGGCACGGCGAACTCGACGACGACGTCCCTCGCGCACACCTTCCCGGCCGCCGGGACCTACACCGTGAGCCTGACGGTCACGGACGGGTGGGGCGATGCGACGACGGTGACGCTGCCGGTCACGGTGGTCGCTCCGTAGGCGGTCAACCGCAGCGACGCCTGTGGGCGGGTCCCCGTCGGGACCCGCCCACAGGCGTCGGCGCTCTCGCGTACGGGGCGTGGACCGCCGCGAGCGTGACGGAGATCACCCGTTCTGTCGCCTCCTGCTCGGCCGGCAGATCTCATGATCGACTGGCCCGCGTCGATCATGCCCGGTAGAGGATCGCCGGGCCGTTCCGGCGACGGAAGGGCATGGGCGTGCGACCGTCAGGCATTCGTCCCACCGGGGTGGAACGCACCTTCGGCACCGAGGAGATCATCGTCTCGAAGACCGACGCGAAGGGGCGGCTGACCTACGCGAACGACGTCTTCCTGCGGGTCTCCGGCTACACGGAGCACGAGGTGATCGGTCAGCCGCACAGCATGATCCGGCACCCTGAGATGCCGCGGATCGTGTTCAAGCTGCTGTGGGACACGATCACCGCCGGCGAGGAGATCTTCGCCTACGTCAACAACCTCGCCGCGGACGGTGCCCACTACTGGGTGTACGCGCACGTGACGCCCTCGTCCCCCCGCGGCAGCCGAGCCGGTGGGTACCACTCGAACCGGCGCAGCCCGGACCGGGCCGCGGTGGGGACGGTCGTGCCGCTGTACCGCGAGCTCTACGCCGCCGAGCAGCGCCACGCACGTCCCGCGGACGCGATGGCGGCCTCGGGTGCGCTGCTCGATGCGCGCCTGGCGTCCCTGGGCCTGACGTACGACGAGTTCGTCTGGTCGCTCGAGGCCGAGAAGGCGGGGGTGCGCTGATGCTGCGTCGTCGTCCCGCGGCGTCCGACGCCGACCTCGCCGAGCTGGCCGCCTACCGCAGGGCCGTCGCCGATCTCACCGCCGTGCTCGTCCTGGTCGCCGACGGCGACCTGGAGGTGCGGGTCCCGGAGCTGAGCGGGCCGGCCGACCTCATCGGGCTGCGCAACGGGTTCAACCGCGCGATCGACGTCATGGACGGGTACGTGCGCGAGTCCACGGCGTCGCTCACCGCGGCGGCCGAGGGCCGGTTCCACCGGCAGTTCCTGGTCCGCGGCATGCCGGGCGCCTTCCGCGAGGGCGCCGTGCGCTCCAACCGGGCGCGCTTGCAGATGGCGGCCTCCGCCGCGGACCTCGACGCCCAGGCGAGCACGCGCGCGCAGATGGTCGACCGTGCGGTGGAGATCTCCACCCACGTCGCCGCCGCCTCGACGGAGCTGGGGGCCTCGGCCGCCGCCCTCGCCCACGCCGCGCGCTCGGGCGTCAGCGAGGCCGACCACGCCCTGACGACGGTGCACGCCCTGGAACGCTCGTCCGCCGAGATCCAGCTGGCCGTCACGCTCATCAAGGACGTCGCGGCCCAGACCCGCCTGCTCGCGCTCAACGCGACCATCGAGGCCGCCCGGGCCGGCGACGCCGGCCGGGGGTTCGCCGTGGTGGCCGCCGAGGTCAAGACCCTCGCGGACGAGGCGGCGCGGTCCTCCGACGACATCAGCCAGCAGGTCGCGGCGTCCCAGCAGGCGACGGACGCGGCGATCGAGGCGATCGGCCGGGTGTCCGGCGTGATCCACGAGATGAACGACCAGGTCGACGGGATCGCGGACGCGGCCGGCGGCACCCAGGGGCTGTCGCACCTGGCCGAGATGCTCCACACGGACATCGGGCGGTTCGCCGCCCAGCACTGAGGCCCCGTGCACGTCGATGCCCCGCCGGTCGGCCGGCGGGGCATCGTTGTGCGTTGTGCGTTGTGCGTTGTGCGTTGTGCGTTGTGCGTTGTGCGTTGTGCGCTGTGCGTGATGCGTTGTGCGCGTTGCGTCGTGAGCCGCGGGCGGCGCCCGGGACGCCGAGAGCCGGCCGCCCCCGGGGAGGGGACGGCCGGCTCTCGACCGGGGGACGTCTCAGACGGTGAACTGCCCGACGAGGACCCGCAGGTCGGAGGACATCCTCGCGAGCTCGCGCACGGCGTTCTGCGACTCCCCGACGCCGCGGGTGGTCATGTCGGCCGCGTCGGCGACGCCGGAGATGTTGGCCGCGATCTCCCCGGAGCCGGTGGCGGCCTCGGTGACGTTGCGGTTCATCTCGTTGGTCGTGGCGGTCTGCTCCTCGACCGCCGAGGCGATGGTGGTCTGGAAGCCGTTGATCGAGTCGATGATGTCCGAGATCCCGCCGATGGCCGTGACGGCCTCCGCGGTGTCGGCCTGGATGGCCTCGACCTTGCGGGCGATGTCCTCGGTGGCGCGAGCGGTCTCCTGCGCGAGCTCCTTGACCTCACCGGCCACGACAGCGAACCCCTTGCCCGCCTCGCCGGCGCGCGCTGCCTCGATGGTCGCGTTGAG
>NZ_DAORSQ010000011.1:0-38850 GCF_035443605.1 Actinotalea sp.
CGCGATGACGACCACCACGGGCACGAAGACCGCGGAGATCCTGTCGGCCAGCCGCTGCACGGGCGCCTTGCCCGTCTGCGCCTGCGTGACGAGCCGGCCGATCTGGGCCAGCATCGTCTCCTCGCCCACACGGGTGGCGCGCACGACGAGGTACCCCGAGGTGTTCACGGTCGCGCCGGTGACCTGCGAGCCTGGCCCGACGTCGACCGGCACGGGCTCGCCCGTGAGCAGCGAGGTGTCGAGCGCGGACGTGCCCTCGAGCACGATGCCGTCGGTGGCGAGCTTCTCGCCCGGACGTACGGCGAACAGGTCGCCGACGCGCAGGGCCGCGACGGGGATGCGCCGCTCGGTGCGCCGCCCGGTCGCATCGGGCTCGAGCAGCACGGCGTCCGTGGCGCCCAGCGCGAGCAGGCTGCGCAGCGCGTCCCCCGCCCGGCGCCGCGAGCGGTGCTCGGCATAGCGGCCCGCGAGCAGGAAGGTCGTCACCACGGCGGCGACCTCGAAGTACAGCTCTGGCCCCGCCATCGAGGCCGCCCCGGCGCGGGGCACGAGCGTGGGGGTCATGTGCATGCCGATCTCGCCGGCGCCGCCGAGCAGCAGCGCCCAGAGCGACCAGCCGGTCGCGGCGGCGACGCCCAGGGACACGAGCGTGTCCATGGTCGACGAGCCGTGCCGGGCAGCGCGCGCCGCGGCCCGGTGGAACGGCCACGCCGCCCACGTGACGACGGGCAGCGCCAGCGCCGTGACGACCCACTGCCAGCCCGGCACCTGGAGCGCCGGGACCATCGACAGCGCGACGACGGGCACGGTGAGCACCGCGGCGACGCGCAGCCGGCGGAGCAGGTCGGCGCCCCGGTCGGCGACGGGTGCCGAGGTGTCGTCCCCGGCCCCCATGGTCCCGTCCGCCATGACGTGGCCGGACAGCGCCATCTCCTCGTCGGTCATCCCGTGGCCGCCCGCCGCCGCGGCGCGCGAGGCCGCACGGCTGTCGCGCGTGAGGGTCGCCGTGTACCCGGCGGACTCGACGGCCTTGACCAGCGCCGCGGCATCGACGTCGTCGCTCAGCTCGACGTGCGCCGTCTCGGTGGCGAGGTTGACCGTCGCCGTCGCCCCTGGAACCTTGTTGATCTTCTTCTCGACGCGGGCGACGCACGAGGCGCACGTCATCCCGCCGACGGCGAGGTCGAGGGTGGCGACCACCGCCCGGGCGTCGGTCAGGCCCGCGGGGGCTGTGGGGTGCTGGTCAGGGGTCATGCGGTCACGTCCGTCCGGTGGTGGTGCCGTGCGGGGGCGCCGGCGGGCGCCCGGGTCTCAGAGCAGTGAGCGCGGGGGCACGACGGCGTAGCCGGCCTCGACGATCGCCGCGGCGACGTCCTCGTCCGCGAGGGGCTGGTCCGTGGTGATGGTCACCGTGGAGGTCGCGCCGGAGACGAGCTCGACCTGCACGTCGGTGACGCCGGCCAGGGTGCGGAGCTCCTCCTCGACGGAGCGGACGCAGTGCCCGCAGGTCATGCCGGCGACGCCGAGGGTGACGGTCTGGGTGCTCATGGTGGGCCTTCCGGTCGGTGGTGCGGTGGGGGTGGGTGGAGAAGGTGGTGCTCAGCTGCGCACGAGGCGGGCGATGGCGTCGGCGGCCTCGCGGACCTTCGCGTCCCCGGCCTCCTGCGACTCGCGGGCGGCGTTGACGACGCAGTGACCGAGGTGGTCCTCGAGCAGGCCGAGGCTGACGGCCTGCAGGGCGCTGGTGACGGCGGCGACCTGGGTGAGGATGTCGATGCAGTAGGTGTCCTCGTCGACCATCCGTGCCAGGCCGCGCACCTGCCCCTCGATACGGCGCAGCCGCTTGAGGTAGTCGTCCTTGGTGCCGCTGTAGCCGGCCATGGCAGCCTCCGTCCGTCCGTCCTGAGAACCAGGATACCCCCCGAGGGTATTCCCTGTCCCGGAGCGGACCGGACCGGAGCGGACCGGACCACGCACCTCGTGGGCCCCAAGTCCTCGACCGGCGCGTCGCCGGTCGATGGGGGGAGCAGGCACAACGACGTCCCCCCATCGAGGAGCCACCATGCAGGTCCTGCTGCGCCGCACCAGCGTGCGCCTCCGCCTCACCGCCACCTTCGTCGCCGCCGGCATCGCCCTGCTCGCGCTCGCGGGTGTGGCCGTCGTGGCGAGCCGCACCTCGACGGCGGCCTCCGTCCGCAGCGCGGGGCTCGCCGTGCTCTCCCAGGAGTCGATGCAGGTGAAGTTCGGCACCGCGGACTGGAACGGCTGGCAGACGGCCTACGCGCTCGACGCCAACCTGGACGCCGCGACGGTGGCCGAGGACGTGGGCTCGCGCGCCAGCTTCCTGGCGTCCGCCGACGCGCTGCGCGCGGCGCTCGACGTGCTCGCCGCGGAGCCAGGCCTCACGGCGGACGAGCAGGCCCAGGTGCAGGCGGCGTCGGCGGGCTTCGAGCAGTTCATGGCGATCGACGCCGACATCATCGCCGCCTACCGCTCCGGTGACGCGGCCGCCGTCGACGAGGCCAACGGCCTGGTGCTCGTCGAGGAGATCGCCGTGTACGAGCAGGTCAGCACGGCCGTCCAGGGCCTGTCCGACTCCCTCGGCGCGCGTGCGGCAGCGGCGGCGGACGAGGCCGAGGCCGCGGCGACAGCCGGCGGCACCACCGTGATGATCATCGCGGGCGTCACGCTCGCGCTCTTCGCCCTCCTGCTGCCGCTCATCCTGCGCTCCGTGCTCCTCCCGGTCCGCCAGCTCGAGGGCCGGCTGCACGACATCGCCGACGGCGAGGGCGACCTCACCGTCGGCCTCGACGTCCAGGGCACCGACGAGCTGTCCCGCACGGCGTCGTCCTTCAACCGGTTCGTCGACCAGATCGCCGACGTCATCCGTGCGGTCGGCGGCTCGGCCGCGTCCGTCGCCGCGGCCGCGGAGCAGATGTCCGGGACGGCCGCGCAGATCGGCTCGTCTGCCGAGGAGACCTCGGTCCAGGCCGGGACCGTCGCCGCCGCGGCGGAGCAGCTCAGCCGCAGCGTCGAGGCCGTGGCGGCCGGCACGGAGGAGATGGGCTCGGCGATCCGCGAGATCTCCCGCAACGCCAGCCAGGCTGCTGACGTCGCCGCCGAGGCCGTCCGGGTCGCCGATGCGACCAACACCACGGTGAGCCGGCTCGGGGACTCGTCCGCCGAGATCGGCGCCGTCGTCAAGACGATCACGCAGATCGCGGAGCAGACCAACCTGCTGGCGCTCAACGCGACCATCGAGGCGGCGCGCGCCGGTGAGGCGGGCAAGGGGTTCGCCGTCGTGGCCGGCGAGGTCAAGGAGCTCGCGCAGGAGACCGCGCGCGCCACCGAGGACATCGCCCGCAAGGTCGAGGCCATCCAGGCCGACACCCGCGGCGCCGTCGACGCGATCGGCCAGATCTCGGAGATCGTCGGCCGGATCAACGACTACCAGATGACCATCTCCTCCGCCGTCGAGGAGCAGACGGCCACGACCACAGAGATGTCCCGGTCCGTGGTCGAGGCCGCGACCGGCTCCGGTGAGATCGCCGCCAACGTGACGCACGTGGCCAGCGCCGCCTCGATGACCACCGAGGGGGTCGGGCAGACGCAGCAGGCCGTGCTCGAGCTCGCCCGGATGTCGGCCCTCCTGGAGACCCAGGTGGCGCGCTTCCGGGTGTGAGCGCCGACACCCCCCGCGCGCCGGACGCCGCAAGCTCGCGGGCGTACGGTGGCCCGCGGACGCGCGACCCCCGCCGCCCGCGAGCGGTGGAGGTGCCATGCCCGGCTGGGTCGAGCACGCGATGTGGTGGCACGTGTACCCCCTGGGTTTCGTGGGGGCCGAGCCGGTCGCGCTGCCGGACGGCGCGCCGGTGGTCCACCGACTGGAGCACGTGACGGCCTGGCTCGACCACGTCGTCGCCCTCGGCCTGTCCGGCGTGGCGCTCGGCCCGGTGTTCGCCTCGGCGACGCACGGCTACGACACCGTCGACCACCTGCGCGTCGACCCGCGGCTGGGCACGGAGGCGGACCTCGTCGCGCTGTGCGACGCCGCCCACGAGCGCGGCCTGCGCGTCACGCTCGACGGCGTGTTCAACCACGTCGGGCGCGGGTTCGGCCCCTTCGCCGAGGTGCTGCGGCTGGGGCCGGACGCCCCGACCGCCTCGTGGTTCGACCTGCAGTGGCCCGCCGGCGCGGGGCCGGGCACCGAGCCCGGCTACCGGGACTTCGAGGGCCACCACGCCCTCGTCGCCCTGCGCCACGACGAGCCGGCGGTGGCCGACTACGTCACCCGCGTCATGACCTACTGGGCGGAGCGCGGGGTCGACGGCTGGCGGCTGGACGCCGCCTACGCCGTCCCGCCCGGCTTCTGGACCCGGGTGCTGCCCGCCGTCCGCGCCGCCCACCCGGACCAGTACGTCTTCGGTGAGGTGCTGCACGGCGACTACGCGGCCGTGGTCGCCGAGGCGGGCTTCGACGCCGTCACGCAGTACGAGCTGTGGAAGGCCGTGTGGAGCTCGCTCAACGACGCGAACTTCTTCGAGCTCGCCTGGGCGCTCGAGCGGCACAACGGGTTCATCGAGCACTTCGTCCCGCTGACGTTCATCGGCAACCACGACGTGACACGGATCGCCAGCAGGCTGAGCGACCCCCGGCACGTCGCGCACGCCGTGGGCCTGCTCATGACGCTGGGCGGCACGCCGACCGTCTACGCGGGCGACGAGCTCGGCCTGACCGGGGTCAAGGAGGACCGTGAGGGCGGCGACGACGCGGTGCGCCCTCGCTTCGCGGACGCGCCCGGCCCGGTCGAGGGCACGGCCGCGGCCCCCGCTTACCACCTGCACCGCGAGCTCATCGGGCTGCGCCGGCGTCACCCCTGGCTGCACCACGCCCGCACCGAGGCGCTGACCTGCACCAACACCACGCTCGTGTACCGGACCGCCGCGACCGGCGGTGCGCTGATCGTCGCCCTGAGCCTCGACGACGGCCCGACGGCGCTCGCCGTGCCGGGTGCGACGGCCGTCCTGGCGGGAGTCGGCGGTCTGCGCGACGAAGGGGTCGACGGCGACAGGGTGGTCGACCTGCCGCCGCACGGCTGGGCCGTCCTCGGCACCTGATCCGGCCCGCACCTGATCCGGCCCGCGGCTCGCCGCGGCCAGGACGTCTCAGGCGGTGCCGGCCGCCCGCGCGACGAGCGCCTCGACGAGCGCCTCGGCGGTCGCCTACGGGGGGACGACGTCGACCGTCAGCCCCTGCTCGGTGGCCGTCCGTGCGGTGCGGGGGCCGACGCAGCCGAGGACCGTGCCGGCGGCGGGCGCGCCGACCAGCTCGACCAGCGCGTCCACCGTGCTCGGTGCGCCGAGCAGCACGGCGTCGAACTCCCCGGCCCTGGCCTGGGCGCGGATCCGGGCGCCGGGCTGGTCGGGCGTGATCGTGCGGTACGCCACGACGTCGTCGACCTGCCAGCCGCGCGCGGTCAACCCGTCGCTCACGGTGCTCGACGCGAGGTCGGACCGGGCCACGAGCACGCGCCCCGCCCGGCCCAGCGTGCCGGCCGCCGGCGGCGCCACGGGCGGCTCGGGGAACGCGGCGAGCAGCCCGGCGGAGGAGCGCTCGCCGGTCGGGACCAGCGCGGCCGTCACCCCGCTCCGCTCCAGGACGCGCGCGCAGCCGGGGCCGAGGGTGGCCACGGCCGTCTCGCCGACGAAGGTCCCGAGAGCGGTCGACGGCGTCTGGCGGCCGCGGTTGGCGAGGGTCGCGACCCGGGCGGACAGCGACAGCACCGTGGCGGGGCTGGTGACGACGAGCCAGTCGTAGTCCCCGCGGGCGAGCGCCGCGAGCGCCGAGTCGAGGCAGGTGAGGTCGTCGGGCGGTGCGACCTCGACGACGGGCACCAGCACGGTCCGTGCCCCCCGGTCCGCCAGGAGCCCCGCGATGCGTCGGCCCCACTCGGCCGCGCCCGGCACGAGGACCTGCCACCCGTCGAGGGCACCGGGCCGCGTGGCGTCCGCAGCAGGCGTCGTCGGATCCATGGACGCAGTGTGCGCGACCACCCCCACGTTGGGAAGCGCGGCCCGGTGCGCATCGCGACAGACCGGGACAGACCGGGCGCGAATCCGGTGGACCGGGGCGGCGCGAGGCCTCACGCTCGGGGGATGACCACCCCGCTGCCCGACGGACTGGTGCTGCGCACGGCACGCCCGGCCGATCTCGACCAGATCGGCGAGCTCCTCATCGCCCGCGGCGAGGAGCCGGACGCGCTCGACCACCGGCTGGTGGTGCACGACGACGCGCTGGGGTGGCCGGCGTGCGCCGTCGTCGCGGACGGCGACCGCGTGGTGAGCACCGCGACCCTGCTCGACGAGACCGTCCGGGTGGGCGACGTCGTGCTGCCTGCTGGCCAGGTCGAGCTGGTCGCGACGGCGGTCGGCCACGAGGGGCGCGGCCTGGTGCGCGCGCTCATGGGCTGGGCGCACGAGCGGTCGGCCCGGCGCGGGCACGTGCTCCAGGTGATGATCGGGATCCCGTACTTCTACCGGCTGTTCGGGTACGAGTACGCGATCGACATCCCGCGGGCTCGGGTGCTGCTGCCGGGGGCCGGTGCCAACGCCCCCGCCGGGTCCCGGGCGCCGGCGCACGTGCCGGCGCCCGGGACCGTGCGCCGCGCGACGGCGGCGGACCTGCCGGCGGTCACCGCGCTCCAGGACGCGGCCCAGGCCGGTGTCGACGTCGCCGTGCCGCACCCCGAGCCGCGCACGCGCTGGCTCCTGGCCCACGATGCGAGCGTCACCTGGGTGCTCGAGCGCGACGGCGCGGTGGCGGCGTCCGCCCGGGTGCGCACGGATGACGACGGGATCCTCGTCGCCGAGCCCGCGGCCCGGGACGCTGGCGCGGCGGACGCCCTGCTCGCAGCGCTGGCGGCGGACGCGCCCGAGGTGCGCGTCGTGCACCGCGCCGGGACCGTCACCGGGGACGCGTGGTCGGCGCTGCTCGCCCCGGCGGGCGACGGCGCCGACCAGTACTACGCCCGCATCGCGCGGCCCGAGCTGGTGCTCGACGCGCTGCGGCCGGTGCTGCACGCGCGCCTGGCGCGGGCGGGCCTGCTCGGGGCGGACCGCGACCTCGTGGTCTCGACGTTCGGCCGGCACTACCGGATGCCGCTCACGGCGGCCGGCATCGGACCCGTGACCGTGGGTGGCCCGATGCAGGGGCCCGGGGCCGTCGGAGGAGCGGGCGTGGCACCGGACCGGCTGCCGGCCCTGCTCCTCGGACCCCTCGGTCTCGCAGGTCTCGCGCGTCGCCACCCCGACGTCTACGCGGGCCCCGACGCCGCGACCTACGAGGCGCTCTTCCCGCCGCTCACGGCCGACCTCCTGACCTACTACCTGCCCTGGTAGCCGGCCGCGTCTGGTCGGGATCCGGGCGCCTGGCGCCCGATTCTCGACCAGAAGCGCTGCTGGCCGAGCTCAGTCGAGGTAGTCGACCAGCTGGGCCGCGACGCCCGTGTAGGTGGCCGGGGTCATCGCGGCGAGCCGTGCCGCGACGTCGTCGGGCAGCCCCAGGCCGCCCACGAACGTGCGCAGGTCGTCCCCGGTGATCCGGCGGCCGCGCGTGAGGTCCTTGAGCCGCTCGTAGGGGTTGTCCATCCCGGGCACCCCGGCCACGCCGGCCGCGCGCATCGCGGACTGGACGGCCTCGCCCAGCACCTCCCAGTTCGCGTCGAGGTCCCGGGCCATGGCGGCCGCGTCGACGTCGAGCCCGGCCAGGCCGCGACGCACGTTGTCGATGGCCAGCAGGCTGTGCCCGACGGCGGGGCCGATGTTGCGCTGGGTGGTGGAGTCGGTGAGGTCGCGCTGCAGGCGGCTGGTCACCAGGGTGGCACCCAGCGTGTCGAGCAGGGCGGACGAGAGCTCGAGGTTGGCCTCCGCGTTCTCGAACCGGATGGGGTTGACCTTGTGCGGCATCGTGCTGGAGCCGACGGTGCCCTGGCCGCGCACCTGCGCGAAGTAGCCCATCGAGATGTACGTCCACACGTCGGTCGCGAGGTTGTGCAGCACCCGGTTGAAGCGCGCCATGTCCGCGTAGAGCTCGGCCTGCCAGTCGTGCGACTCGATCTGGGTGGTCAACGGGTTCCACGTCAGACCGAGGTGCTCGACGAAGGTCCGCGAGACGCGCACCCAGTCCGCTCCCGGCACGGCAGCGAGGTGGGCCCCGTAGGTGCCGGTCGCGCCGTTGATCTTGCCGAGGTACTCGGCTCCCTCGACCCGACGCAGCTGGCGGCGCAGGCGGTGGGCCAGGACCGCCAGCTCCTTGCCCAGGGTGGTGGGCGTGGCGGGCTGGCCGTGCGTGCGGGCGAGCATCGGGACGGCGGCGTTCGCGCGGGCCATCGCGGCGATGTCGTCGACCAGCGCGTGGGCGGCCGGCAGCCACACCTGACGCACCCCGCCCTGCACCATGAGGGCGTAGGCGAGGTTGTTGACGTCCTCGCTGGTGCACGCGAAGTGGACCAGCTCCCCGACCTGCGGGAGCACGGTGTCGGCGCCGAGCGTCTGCGGCGCGGCGGCGAGGCGCTGCTTGAGCAGGTACTCCACGGCCTTGACGTCGTGGGCCGTGACGCGCTCGGTGGCGGCGAGCTCGGCGATGGTGGCGTCGTCGAACGTCGTGACGACGTCCCGCAGGTACTGCCGCTCCTCCGTGGACAGCGTCGGGGCGCCGGGCACCACGTGGTGGGACGTGAGGTGGATCAGCCACTCGACCTCGACGTGCACGCGCTCGCGGTTGAGCGCGGCCTCGGAGAGGTGGTCGACCAGCGGCGCGACGGCCGAGCGGTAGCGCCCGTCCAGCGGCCCCAGGGCGATCGGGGGGGTGAGGTCGGCCAGCGTGCGCCGCACGGCGGCGGGGGCCGTCGGCGGGGTGGCGGGGACGTCGGCGGACTCGTCGATCGGCGCTGCGTGCTCCATGGCGGCATCCTCCCACCGCCCGCAGCCCCGGGACCGCCCCCGTCCACGCCCGCCCCCGCGCCGCCGCCCCGAGCCCCGCGTCCACCCCGCCCCCCCGCGCCACGTTCCCACTCCTGCCGGTGGGCGGGGTGTGTGGCCCGCGGGGACGTGGGCGCGTGGGGGCCACGGGGTGGGGTCGCGGACCGGACCGGGGGCGCGAGCCGGGGTCAGTGGGTGAGGACCGCGTCGGGGGTCGGGGTGAGGGTGGGGCGGCGGCGGGCGGACTCGGCGAGCGCGACCCCCGCGAGCACCACGGCGCCGCCCGCGAGCTGCACCGCCGTCATCGACTCGCCGAGCACCAGCCAGGCGGCGGCGCTCGCCGCGACCGGCTCGATCATGCCGAGCACGCCCGTGCGGGCCGCCCCCAGCCGCGCGACGCCGGCGAGCACCAGCACGTAGGGGACCACGGTGCCGAGCACGACGATCCAGGCGACCAGCACCCACAGCGGTGCGTGCAGCCCCGCGAGCGCCCCGGGCAGCGCGAGGACGTCGGTGAGCACGGTCACGTCGAACGTCCACAGCGGCTGCAGCACCACCCAGAAGGTCGCGGCGAACACCATCGACCAGGTCTGGGTGGACAGCGCGTCGCGCGAGCGGACCAGCCGGTCGCCGAGAAGGTAGTAGGTCGCCAGCGCGACGGCTGCCCCGGACGCCGCGAGCAGCCCGAGCACGTCGAGCCGCACGCCGTCGCCCACCTGGGCCACGAGCGTCAGCCCGCCCAGGCACGCCGCGAGCGCCCACCACACGCGTGCCCGCACCGGCTCGCCGAGCACGAACCGGGCCCACAGCGCCACGAGCACGGGCGCGGTGTACTCCACGAGCAGCGCGAGCCCGACGGGCAGCCGCGAGATCGCCACGAAGTAGAGCCACTGGACCATCGCCATCCCGACGACGCCGAGCACCGCCAGCGCGGCGAGCTCGCGGCCGCGGGGCAGCCGGGGGCCGGACGCACCGGAGGCCCTGGCGCGCAGGCTCACCACGACGAGCACCGCGACGAGCACGACGGCCGATCCGAGCGAGCGCAGCTCGACGAGGCGGGTGGGGGTGAGGCCGGCCTCCATCGCCAGCTTGGAGACCGTCCCGTTGACCGCGAAGAGCAGCGACGCGACGACGACGGCCAGCACGCCCGGGCCGAGCGGGCGGGAGGAGGTCGGCACGGGTCGAGCCTAGGGCGGACCTGTGGACGATCACGCCGTCCACCGGCGGCCGGGCCGAGCGCCCCGGTGCAGACGCCCGGTCCCTAGCGTCCGGAGGGACGAGGGGAGGCCCGGTGGACGGGACGACGACGGCACGGGCGGTGGCTGCCCTCGGCGCGGCGGACGCCGCCCTGGACCGCGCGCGGGCGGCGCTGACCGGCGCGCGCGAGTTCGAGTGGGTGTCCGACGCCGCGGACGGGTACCGGCACCTGCTCGCCGACCTCGAGCGGGACGTCGCGCACCTCGGGCTCCAGCTGGCACAGGCTCAGGCAGGGGTGCTGCGCCACACCCGGTCCGCGGACGTGGCATGCGCGGTGCACCGGGCGGCGGGGGCGGCGGGGATGGCCGGCGGCGGGCCGGGGCCCTCGGCGGCGATCGGCTGGCGGCCGGCGTGAGCGACGAGGCGCAGCCCTTGCCTCCCGGGGTGCGGGTGCGGGGCGGCCGGGGCGGCACCCGGGCGCGCCTGGAGGACCTGGCGCGCGCGGCCGCCGTGCTCGAGCAGGCGTCCGCTGCGCTCGACGAGGTGGCCGACGCCGCGGCGGCGCTGACGGGTGCGGTCGATGCCGCGGCGGCCTGGTCGCCCTCGACGGCGCCCACGGCGCGGGCCGGCGCGACCGCGGTCCGCGCGACGGGTCGCCGTCAGGCCGACCGGGCCGCCGGCCTCGGGAGCGACCTGCGCCAGACCGCGGCGGTCTACGCCGGGGCGGAGCTCGACGTCGCGGCGGTGCTGCGGCACGTCGTGGTCGCGGGGGGACGCGCGCTCGGGGAGGCCGGGCCGACGATGTGGGCGGCGTCGGCCCTCGGCGGGCTCGTGCTCGGGCTCGGCGCGGCGCGCACCCTCGTCGCCGTGCGGACCCTGCGGTACGCACCCGGACCGGTCGGTGTGCTCGGCGCCGTGATCAGCGGGGGCGGGGCCGCGGTGGCCCGCGCGCCCGGGCCGGTCGGGGCCATCGGGGCGATGGTCGGCGGGCCGGGCCTCCTCCCGTCGACCGCCCGGCTGCCCTCCGCCCGGCTCGTCGAGCTCGCCGTGCCGGGCGTGGCGGGGTTCGTCACCGGCGCACTGCCCGGCCGGGCCCTGCCGGTCCCCGACCCGGTCCCGGCCGCCGCGGGCGCGCTCGCGGACGGCGGTGCGCTCGCGACGGCCGTGCTGCGCACGAGCCCGACGGGCCTGCTGGTCACCCCGACGGGTCCGCCGACGCGGACGGCGCCGCCGCGCACGAGCGCCGAGGTGCTCGGGCAGGTGGAGCTGCGCTACCCGGCGGCCGGTGGCGAGCCCGGCTCGGTGGGCATCACGCGGATCGACCGCCCGGACGGCACGCGCAGCTGGGTGGTCGCCATCCCCGGCACGCAGGTGGGCTCGCCGCTGGCCGGCAGCAACCCCATGGACATGGCCACCAACCTGGCGCTGGTCGCGGGCCGGCCGGAGGACGCCTCCGAGCTCGTCGCGCGGTCGATGGCTGCCGCCGGGATCGCCCCCGGTGAACCCGTGCTGCTCGCCGGGCACAGCCAGGGCGGGATGGTCGCGATGGACGTGGCGGCCGATCCGGCGCTGCGCCACCGCTTCGCGGTGGCCGCCGTGCTGACGGCCGGCTCGCCCGTCGGTGGGATGGACCTGCCGGCGGGGACCGTCGCCCTGCACCTCGAGCACAGCCAGGACTTGTTGCACGGCGTCGACGGCACGGCCAACCCGCCGAGCCCGCAGCGCACCACGGTCGAACGCGACCTCGCCGTCTCGCCGCTCGCGGCCGATCGGGAGGCGGCCGGTTCCGTCGGTGGGGCCCACACCCTGCCCACCTACATCCGCACCGCCCGCGCCCTGCAGGGCTGCGACGACCCGTCCGTCCGAGGGTTCGAGGAGGCCCTCGGTGCCGTGCTCGGCCCTGCGGCGAGCACGGCGACGACGAGCGTCTACCAGGGCACGCGGATCGTGGGGTGAGGCGGGTCCGAGGTGCGACAGATCCGGGGTGCGGCGGCGCGGATGCGGTCAGTCGTGCAGGCGCGGCTTCGGCAGCATCACGCTGATGAGGAAGCTGATCACGGAGATGATGAGGGCGCCGATCACCGCCGTGCCGAAGCTCGACACCCGCAGGCCGTAGCTCGTCAGCTCGGAGAACCACCCGGTGAGCATGAGCATGAGCGCGTTGACGACGAGCGTGAACAGCCCCAGCGTGAGGATGTACAGCGGGATGGACAGCAGCTGCACCAGTGGCTTGACCACCGCGTTGACGACGCCGAACAGCAGCGCCACCCCGAGGTAGACGAGCACGCGGCTGCCGGTGGAGGTGCCACCCACCACCTCCAGCCCGGACAGCAGCTCGGTCGCGAGCCAGATCGCGACGGCATTGACGAGGACGCGCAGTGCGAAGGCCATGGATCCATCCTCGCACCGGGGCCGGTGGCATGCTGGCCCGGTGAGCCCAGCACCGCGCCACCAGGACCCCGCCGTCCCCACGGCCCGGGCAGCGGTGCGCCTGCTGCCGGCCTACGTCCCGGGGGCCCGGGTCGGCACCGACCGGCCGTCGCACAAGCTGTCGTCGAACGAGAACCCCCACGAGCCCCTCGAACCGGTGCGCGCGGCCGTCGCGCAGGCGGCGGTCCGGATGAACCGGTACCCGGACATGTTCGCCACCGAGCTCGTCGCGGCGCTCGCGGCCCGCCACGGCGTGGACCCCGCCGGTGTGGTCGCCGGCTGCGGGTCGGTGGCCGTGCTGGGTCATGTGCTCCAGGCGTTCTGCGACGCCGGTGACGAGGTGGTCTACGCGTGGCGCTCCTTCGAGGCCTACCCGATCCTCGTCCGGCTGCAGGGCGCCGTGCCGGTCGAGGTGCCGCTGGACGCCGAGGGCCGCCACGACCTGCGAGCGATGGCGGCGGCGGTCACCGCGCGCACCCGGGTGCTGCTGGTCTGCTCGCCCAACAACCCCACGGGTCCCGCGGTGGGGCACGCCGAGATGCTCGCTCTGCTCGCGGCGGTGCCCCCTCGCGTGCTCGTGGTGCTCGACGAGGCCTACGTGGAGTTCGTCACGGCGGGCGATGCGGCCGACGGCGACGCGCTGCTCGCGGCGCACCCTCACCTGCTGCTGCTGCGCACGTTCTCCAAGGCGTACGGCCTGGCCGGGCTGCGGGTCGGCTACGCCGTGGCTCGCCCCGACGTCGCGGGGCCGGTGCGCACGGCCTCGACCCCGTTCGGCGTCAACGACCTCGCCCAGGTCGGTGCGCTGGCCTCGCTCGGCGCACGCGACGCCCTGATGGACCGCGTGGACGTCGTCGTCGCCGAGCGTGAGCGGGTCGTGGCGACGCTGCGCTCGCAGGGCTGGACCGTGCCCGACGCCCAGGGCAACTTCGTCTGGCTCGCCGCCGGCGCGCGCACCGCGGAGCTCGCCGCGCTGGCCGCCGCAGACGGCGTGCTGGTGCGGCCGTTCGCCGGCGAGGGCATCCGGGCCTCGATCGGCTCGCCGGCCGCCAACGACGCGCTCCTCGCGCTCACCGCGGCGTGGGCGGGCGGCTTGGAGGGTGTCCACAACGCGTCGGCGCCCGGCGTTGTCGCCGTCGTGCAGTCACAACCTACGGACCCGTAGCCTACGCTGGCGTAAGTTCGCTGTGGCCCTCATCCGGAAGGATCCCTGCGTGAGCGAGCCCGATCTCGTCCAGATGCTGACCCCGTCCGGGGACCGCGTCGCACGCCCCGACTACGACCACCGCGTCGCGCACCTGGACGCGGCTGCCCTGCGCGGGCTGTACCGCGACATCGTGCTGGTGCGGCGGTTCGACACCGAGGCGACCGCGCTCCAGCGCCAGGGCGAGCTGGGCCTCTTCACCCAGTCCCTGGGCCAGGAGGCCGCCCAGGTGGGCTCGGCCCGCGCGCTGGCTCCCCAGGACTACGTCTTCCCGTCCTACCGCGAGCACGGGGTCGCCCACGTGCGCGGCGTCGACCTCGTCGACATCCTGCGGCAGTTCCGCGGCATCGACCACGGCGGCTGGGACGTCGACGAGCACAACTTCCACCTGTTCACCCTGGTCATCGGCGCGCACACCCTGCACGCGACCGGGTACGCCATGGGTGTGCAGCGTGACGGGCTCGTCGGCACCGGGGACCCCGAGCGCGACACCGCCGTGGTCGTGTACTTCGGCGACGGCGCGACCTCCCAGGGCGACGTCAACGAGGCGATGGTCTTCGCTGCCGTCAACAACGCCCCGCTGGTGCTGTTCTGCCAGAACAACCAGTGGGCGATCTCCGTGCCGGCCTCGAGCCAGTCCCGGGTGCCGCTGGTCGAGCGCGGCGCGGGCTTCGGCATCCCCAGCGTGCAGGTGGACGGCAACGACGTCCTGGCCTGCTACGCCGTGACGGCCGAGGCCCTCGAGCGTGCGCACGGCGGCGGCGGTCCCACGTACATCGAGGCCGTCACCTACCGGATGGGTGCGCACACCACGTCGGACGACCCGACGCGCTACCGCTCCGCGGCCGAGGAGGAGTCGTGGCGCCGGCGCGACCCGCTGGACCGCCTGCGCGCGCACCTCGTCGGCCTCGGCGAGCTGCCGGCGGACTTCGTCGACGCGGTCGAGGCGGAGGCCGAGGAGCTCGGGTCCCGCGTGCGCCGCGAGGTCCGAGCGATGGTGCCGCCGCCGGCGCGGTCGATGTTCGAGCACGTGTACGCCACCCCGCACGCGGTGGTCGAGGCCGAGCGCGCGTGGTTCGAGGGGTACGAGGACTCGTTCGACGACGCGCGGGGCGCGACCGGAGGGGACCGATGAGCGAGCCCGTCGTCGCACCACCCACCCAGCGGATCACCCTGGCCAAGGCGATCAACCTCGGCCTGCGCAACGCCCTGGAGGCCGACCAGACGGTGCTGCTCATGGGCGAGGACATCGGCACGCTCGGCGGGGTGTTCCGGATCACCGACGGCCTGCAGAAGGACTTCGGCGCGCACCGGGTGGTCGACACCCCGCTCGCGGAGTCCGGCATCGTCGGCACCGCGATCGGCCTGGCGATGCGTGGGTACCGGCCCGTGTGCGAGATCCAGTTCGACGGGTTCATCTTCCCCGCGTTCGACCAGATCACCACGCAGCTGGCCAAGGTGCACTACCGCACGCGCGGCCGGATCAGCCTGCCCGTGGTGATCCGGGTGCCGTACGGCGGCGGGATCGGCGCCGTGGAGCACCACAGCGAGTCGCCCGAGGTGCTCTTCGCGCACACCGCTGGCCTGCGCGTCGTCACCCCGGCCACCCCGGCGGACGCCTACACGATGATCCAGGAGGCGATCGCCTGCCCGGACCCCGTCCTGTTCTTCGAGCCCAAGGGTCGGTACTGGGACAAGGCCGACGTCGCCCTGACGCCCTACGGCACCGCCACGCCGCTGGGCCTGGACGGTGCGCACGTCGCGCGGGTGGGCACCGACGTCACCGTCGTGGCCCACGGGCCGACGGTCGCCACCGCGCTGCGCGCGGCCGACGCCGCCGCGGCCGAGGGGATCAGCCTCGAGGTCGTCGACCTGCGCACCCTGTCCCCGCTGGACACCGCCACCGTGGTCGCGTCCGTGCGCCGCACCGGCCGGTGCGTCGTCGTGCACGAGGCGCCCGTGCTCTACGGGACCGGCGCCGAGGTCGCGGCGCGGGTCACCGAGGAGTGCTTCTTCCACCTGCAGGCCCCCGTGCTGCGCGTCGGGGGTTTCCACGCGCCCTACCCGCCCAGCAGGATCGAGCACGACTACCTGCCCAGCCTGGACCGTGTGCTCGACGCCGTCGACCGCGTCCTGGCCACCTGAGAACCGAGGAGCACCCGTGCCCAGGTACGAGCAGTTCCGGCTCCCCGACGCCGGTGAGGGCCTGACCGAGGCCGAGATCGTCGAGTGGAAGGTCGCCGTGGGCGACCGCGTGGCGATCAACCAGGTGATCGTGGAGATCGAGACCGCCAAGTCGCTCGTCGAGCTGCCGAGCCCGTTCGCCGGCGTGGTCACCGCGTTGCTCGCCGTACCAGGCGAGACGGTCGAGGTCGGGGTGCCGATCATCACGGTGGACACCGACCCGGGCGGGCCGGGGGCCCCCGCGGTGTCCGAGGCCGACTCGGCGAGCGGTGCGGTGCTCGTGGGCTACGGGGTCAGCGGGCACGCCTCGGAGCGCCGTGCGCGGCACGCGCCCGCGACGACGTCGGGCGACGATCCCCCTGCGGCGCCCGCGCGGCCCGGGCCGCTCGACGTCCCCCAACGCACCCAGATGACCGGCGAGACGTCGGCGGCGCACGAGGCCCAGCCCGTGCTCGCCAAGCCCCCCGTCCGCAAGCTCGCCAAGGACCTCGGCGTCGACCTCGCCACGATCTACCCCACCGGGCCCGGCGGGATCGTCACGCGCGAGGATGTCATCGCCCGCGCCACGGAGACGCAGCCGAAGTCCCTGGCCACCTACGCCGGGGACGACCAGCCCTGGCTCGCCTCGGGCCGGGTGGCCGACGACGGCCGCACCACGCGCGTGCCGGTGAAGTCCGTGCGCAAGCGGACCGCCGAGGCGATGGTCTCCAGCGCGTTCACGGCGCCGCACGTGTCGGTGTTCCACACCGTCGACGTCACCAAGACGCTGCGGCTCGTGGCACGCCTCAAGGAGGACCGCGAGTTCGCCGACGTGCGCGTCACGCCGCTGCTCATCGCCATGAAGGCCCTGCTCATCGCGGTGCACCGGCACCCGGAGGTCAACGCCTCCTGGATCGACGAGAGCCAGGAGATCGTCTACAAGCACTACATCAACCTCGGCATCGCGGCACAGACCCCGCGCGGCCTCGTGGTGCCGAACATCAAGGATGCGCACCGCCTGGGCCTCAAGGACCTCGCGCTCGCGCTCGCCGACCTGACCGCCACCGCGCGAGCGGGCAAGACGTCGCCGTCGGACATGGCGGACGGCACCATCACCATCACGAACGTGGGGGTCTTCGGGATCGACACCGGGACCCCGATCCTCAACCCCGGCGAGTCCGCGATCCTCGCGTTCGGCGCGATCCGCGAGCAGCCATGGGTGCACAAGGGCAAGATCCGCAAGCGTCACGTGACGCAGCTCGCGTTGTCCTTCGACCACCGGCTGGTCGACGGCGGCCTGGGCTCGCGGCTGCTGTCGGACGTCGCCGCGGTGCTCGAGGAGCCCGGTCAGGGCCTGGTCTGGGGCTGAGCCCGGGTCAAGGGCCCCAGGTCCCGTTCCGCTGAGGGCGGACACCCGTCTCCGCGTCTCCTCGCCCCGCTTCCTCGGTTCTCGTCGGGTTCCGGTCGTCGCGCACCCGGAACCCGACCAGAACCGCCGGCGGGGGGCGCCCCGCGCCTAGGCTGGCGACGTGTCGACCCTGCCCGCCGCCGTGCGCACCGCCCGGGTGGGCGTGGTGCTCGGCGTCGGCGTCGCCCTGGTCACCGTGGCGCTCGCGCTGGCACTCACCGCATCGGTCGTGGGCGGCGACCTGCTCGACCCGGGCGCCATCGTGCGCTGGGGCTCGCCGCTCGCCACGGTCCTCACCGAGCTCGCGGGGGCGGTGACCCTTGGCGCGCTGGCGCTCGCGGCGTTCGTGCTGCCGCGCGGTGACGGTCGCACGCCGTCCGACGGCGCCGCGTGGCCGGCGGCCATGGTGCTCGCCTCGGGTGCGGCCGGGGTGTGGACGCTCGCGGCGGTGGCGCACCTCGTGCTCACCTACGGCGTCGTCGCCGGCAGGCCGCTGGACAGCCCGACCTTCGGTGCAGAGCTCGCCCTGTTCATCTCGTCCGTCTCGCTGGGCCGCACGCTGGCCGGCGTCGTCGTGGTCGCGGCGCTGACCTGCGTCGTCGCGCTGCTCGTGCGCACGCCGACGGGCGCGCTGTGGACGGGGCTGCTCGCGCTCGTCGCACTGGGCCTGCAGGCCCAGACGGGCCACGCCGCGGGCGACACGAACCACGAGCTCGCCGTCTCGACGATGTTCCTGCACCTCACCGCCGCCGCCCTGTGGATCGGGGCCCTCGCCGCGCTGGCGCTGCTCGCCCCGATGCTGGGCCGCGACCTCGCGCCGGCCGTCTCCCGCTTCTCGACCATCGCCGCCTGGTGCTACGTCGGCGTGGCGGTCTCGGGCGTGGTCAACGCCGCGATCCGCCTGGGCGGTTGGGACGGGCTGGGCACGGTGTACGGGGTGCTGGTGCTGGCCAAGGTCGCGCTGTTCGCCGGGCTCGGGGTCATCGGGGCGGTGCACCGGCGCAGGGTGGTGCCGCGGCTCGCCGCGACGGGCGGTCCGGTGCCCCCGCCCACCGCCCGCGTCCCGCGGGTCTTCTGGCGCCTGGTCGCCGCGGAGCTCGCCCTCATGGGCGCCGTCTCGGGCGTGGCCGTCGCGCTGGGCTCGACGGCGCCGCCCGTGCCACCGCTGACGGGTGAGCTCACGCCGGCGGAGATCGTCACCGGCCACGCCCTGCCGCCCGAGCCCACGGTCGAGCTGTGGCTGACCTCGTTCCGCTGGGACCTGCTGCCCGCCCTGGGAGCGCTGGCCGCCGTCGTCGTCTACCTGCGCTGGGTGCGGCGGCTCGCGGTGCGGGGGGACGCCTGGTCGCCCGGGCGCACGCTCTCCTGGGTCGCGGCGATGGCGCTCTTCGCCTGGACCACCTCGGGCGGGCCGGCCGTCTACGGACATGTGCTGTTCAGCGCGCACATGATCCAGCACATGGTGCTCGTCATGGTGGTGCCCGTCGGGCTCGCGCTGTCGGCGCCCGTCACCCTCGCCGCGCGCGCCCTGCCGGTCCGTACCGACGGGTCGCGCGGGCCGCGCGAGTGGCTGCTGGGGCTGGTCCACTCTCGGTGGGCGGAGTTCTTCGCCCACCCCGTGGTCGCGGCGGTCAACTTCGCCGGCTCGATGTTCGTCTTCTACTTCACCGGGCTGTTCGAGCTGGCCCTGACGACCTACCTGGGTCATGTCGCGATGATCGTGCACTTCACGCTCGTCGGGTACATGTTCCTCAACGGGCTCATCGGCATCGACCCGGGGCCCCACCGCCCCGGCTACCCCCTGCGGCTGCTGCTGCTCTTCGCGACGATGGCGTTCCACGCGTTCTTCGGGGTCGCACTGGTCAGCGACGAGTCGCTGCTGGTGCCCGAGTGGTTCGGCCTGCTGGGGCGCCCGTGGGGGCCGTCGGCGCTCGCGGACCAGCGCACGGGTGGGGCGATCGCGTGGGGCATCAGCGAGCTCCCGATGCTCGCGGTCGCCATCACGCTGGCGATCGCCTGGACCAGGGACGACGAGCGCACCGCGCGCCGCCAGGACCGCGCGGCGGACCGCGACGGCGACGCCGAGCTCACCGCGTACAACGCCATGCTCGAGCGACTGGGCCGCCGGGACGGCTGACGGCTCGACGCGCGCCAGGTGCCGACCTCGTCCATGCTCGGTGCGGGCGGCACCGCGCCGCCCGCACCAGGAGGTACACGGTATGGGTATCGGTAGCGGGATCTTCCTCATCGTCGTCGGCGCGATCCTCGCGTTCGCCGTCCGGGACAGCTGGGACGCCGTCGACCTGACGACGGTCGGCTACATCGCGATGGGTGCCGGGGTGCTGGCCCTGGTCATCGGGCTCGTGCTCAACACGCAGCGCACCCACACCAGCCACACGGCGGTGGTCGAGCGGCGCGACACCACGCCGCCGGCGGCCTGACCGCTGCGCGACGGTCGGGCGCCCTGGCTCGGCCCCGCCCCTGCGCGCCGTCGGCCGGGGCACCGGGACGTCAGGCGCCCAGCACCCCACGGATGATGCTGTCCCCGGAGTGCGACGGGTCGCCGTCCATCGGCTCGTCGGACACGTCGACCACCGCGAAGTCGTCCAGGTCCAGGCCCGGCGGCACGGTGAACTGCCCGGAGTCGCCGACGAGGATGCCGAGACTCACCAGGCGCGTGACGTCCCGGTCGATCAGCCAGACCTCGTGGAAGCTGCCGTCGGCCGCGGGGCCGTCGAGGGTGACCACCAGGCTGCGCGAACCGTCGGGGAGCTCCTCGACGTGGGCCTGACCGCTGGCCTCCCAGCCCGGCAGCGGGTCGAGCGTGGCCTGGGCCAGCACGGTGGCCCCCGGTCCGGTGTCGCGGCCCATGAGCCACGCACCGCCGACCCCACCGATGATCACGCCGGCCGCCGCGGCGGAGGCGATCCACGGCATCGTGGACCGGGCGGCGGAGCGTCGACGCGTGCGGGCGAGCGGGACCACCGGCGCCGGCTCGGGGACCTGCTGGTCCGCGGCGGTCGGTGGGACGCGCGTGACGCCGTCGGGCACCAGGGAGTCGGGCAGGCGCAGCTCCTCGCGCACCCGGTCCCAGACGGCCGGCGGGGGCGCGACGAGCGGGTCGCCGCCGCCTGAGCGACCGACGGCGACGGCGGCGGACAGCGCGCCGACCTCGGCGGCGCAGACGTCGCACACCGCGAGGTGCTCGCGGTCCGCCGGCGAGGCGAGGGTCTCGCCGAGCGCGACCAGGGCCAGGTCCTCAGGCTCCACGTGCGGCATCGTCCACCTCCAACCGGTCGCGCAGGCGTAGCAGCGTACGTCTGATGTGGCTCTTGACGGTCCCGAGCGGCAGGTCCAGCCGCTCGGAGATCTGGTCGTGCGTGAGGTCGTCCCAGAAGGCCAGCGCGATGATCGTCCGCTGCGGCTCGCCGAGCCGGGCGATCTCGTCCGCCACAGCGAGCCGGTCCGCCAGGCCCGCGGTCTCCGGCTCCGGGTCGGGGCCGGTCGCGGCGCCCACGGCAAGGGCGTCGCGTCGCTCGCGGGCCCGGCGGGCGTGCACGTCGGCGATCGCGTTGCGCGCGATCCCCGTGAGCCACGCCGGCAGCCGGCCACGGGTCGCGTCGAACCCGCCGCGCCCCCGCCAGGCGTTGACGAACACCTGCTGGGTGACGTCCTCGGCATCGGTGTGGTCCCGCAGCGCCCTCAGCGCGAGCGTGTGCACGAAGGTGGACCACCGGCGGTACGCCTCGGCGAGGCCGACCTCGTCCCCCGCCGCGAACGCGCGCCCGACGGCGTCGTCGTCCCACGTGGACGGCGGTCGCAGCAGTGCGACGTCCGGGGTGCTCAGGACGCTCCTCCTTCTCGGGGGTGCCACGTCGGGGACGAGGACCAGTGCAGCCATCATGCCCCGATCGGGTCCGCCGTGACGATGATGTTGTCGGTGTAGCTGCGCACGTCGCGCCGGAAGCTGCCGCCGCAGGTCACCAGGACCAGCCGCGGGCTTCCGTCCCGGACGAAGACGTCGGACCACGGGACGTCCGGCTTCGGGACGGCGGTCACGCTCGCGACGGCGAACCGGCGCAGGGTCCCGTCCTCGAGCGTGACCTCGACGACGTCGCCGACGGCGAGCTCGCCCAGCCGCGCGAACGGGCCGAGGCCCGCGGAGGCGACGGAGTCGACGTGGGCTGCGACGACGGCGGTGCCCTGGGTCGCGCCGGGGGCCGCTCCGAAGCGGTACCAGCCGGCCCGCTCGGCGAGCGGCGGGATCTCCATCTGCCCGTCGGCCTGGACCCCGACGGGGTCGATCGGCACCGTGATGCCCAGGGCGGGGATGGTGAGGCCGACCGGGGGAACGGGGGGCACGACGGTCGAGGAGGCGAGGTCGGCGGGGGCGACCGGCACGTCGACGGTGGCGGTCGGTGCGGGCCGGGGTGCGGGCGTGAGGGTTGCCGTCGGCTCGGGGGCGGGTCGAGCGGTGCCCGTCGTGGTGGTGCAGGCCGCGAGCACGAGGGCGGCCGTCCCGAGGACGACGGCGAGGCGACGGTGCGCCATGGTGACCTCCTCGGGTGCGGGTGCGGGTGCGGGTGCGGGTGCGGGTGCGGGTCGTGAGGCCCGGCGGGCCGGTGACCCGCCGATGGGGTGCGGCACCTCCCCCCCGGGAGCGCCGCACCCCACCGTCGGGGTCAGTCGGTCAGGCGGTCAGGCGGTCAGTCGGTCAGTCGGCCACGGCGGTGCGACGCCGGACCGCGAACGCCGCTCCACCGGCGGCGAGCAGTGCCGCGCCGAGCAGCCATGCGGTGGGCGCCGCGCCGTCGTCGGCCAGGCCCAGCTCGCCCGACGGCACGCCGGCCGGGGCGGAGTGCAGGCCCGAGATCGTCTGGACCGCGAGGGCCAGGTTGTCTGCGCTCAGGCTGCCCCAGGCGTAGACGATGGTGTTGACGCCCTCGGTGACGGTGACGTCGGCCGGGCCGATCACCGGGGTGGTGGTCCCCGCGGCGGCCACGGCGGCCGAGAGGGTGGCGGGCGCGATGTTGAGGATCGACTCCTTGGGGTTCTCGAGGCCGGAGATCACGGCGGAGCCGCCGGCGAGGACGTCCACCGCGGGCGCGGCGGCGACGTGCCGGACCGTGAGCCGGCCCTGGCCGGCCGCGGTGGCGGACACGTCGTTGGTGAACAGCGTGGCCGTCGGGGCACCCGCGGCGTCGAGGTGGGCGACGGCGGTGTAGTTGCCGTTGGCCGCGAGCGGCAGGTCCACCGGGCCGATGGCCGGTGCGCTGTCGTCGGCCGCGTCGGCCGCGGTGATCGCGACCGTGTAGGTGCCGGCCGGCAGGGCCAGCGGGCCGGCGAGGTCACCGGGCTCGAAGTCGTCCAGCGTGAGCTCGCCGTTGACGTACACGTCGACGGTCAGGCCGGGCACACCGTGGAGCACGGAGAGCTGGGCCTCGTCCGCGGCGAAGGCGGGCGTGGCGCCGGCTGCGGCGAGGGCGAGTCCGAGGCCGAGTCCGGTGGCGGCGGTGCCGATGGTGCGAGTGCGCATGGTTCCTCCTGGTGCGGGCCCCTGGGGGCTCCGGAACGTGCTGACACCCCCTCTACGCCAGCACCCCCCTCCCTGGATGCACCCCCGTGCGACCCACTTCCGTCAGTTCTCTGCACCTTCCGGTCGTCAGGCGACCAGAAGGTGCAGAGAACTGGCTGTGGCGGGTGGTGGGCGTGGACGGGGGGCATAGGCGCGGCGCGGGTCGTGTTCACTACCGACGTGACGACGACGAGCCCTCGCCTGCCCCGCGTCCGCGCCTCCGAGCTCGTCGGGCGCGGCTGGCTCAACACGGGCGGGCGGACCGTCACCCTGGCCGACCTGCGCGGCAAGATCGTCGTGCTCGACTTCTGGACGTTCTGCTGCATCAACTGCCTGCACGTCCTGGACGAGCTGCGCGCGCTCGAGGCCGCCCACCGGGACGTGCTCGTCATCGTGGGCGTGCACAGCCCGAAGTTCGTCCACGAGGCCGACCCGGTGGCGCTCGCGGCCGCCGTCGAGCGCTACGAGGTGCACCACCCCGTGCTCGACGACCCCGAGCTGGCCACCTGGTCCGCGTACAGCGCGCGTGCGTGGCCGACCCTCGTGGTCATCGACCCGGAGGGCTACATCGTCGGCCACATGGCGGGCGAGGGCCACGCGCACAACCTTGAGGTGCTGGTGGGCGAGCTTGTCGCCGAGCACGCGGCCAAGGGCACGCTGCGCCCGATCGGCTCGGGCGACGGCCCGTACGTCCCGCCCCCCGCGCACTCCTCGACCCTCCGCTTCCCCGCCAAGGCGATCCGGCTCCCCCCCGCCCCCGCGGTCCCGGCGCCGACCGGGGACCCCGGAGCGCGGACCGGTTCCAGGAGTGCGGGGTCCGCGGCGACGGGGACGCTGCTGGTCGCCGACGCGGGGCACCACTCGCTGGCAGAGCTCGCGGCCGACGGCGAGACGCTGCTGCGCCGGATCGGCTCCGGCGAGCGCGGCCTGGCCGACGGCGGCCCGGACGAGGCCCGGTTCGCCGAGCCCAACGGCCTGTGCCTCCTGCCCGACGACGTCGCGGCGCGGGTCGGGTACGACGTCGTCGTGGCCGACACCGCGAACCACGCCCTGCGCGGGGTGCGGCTCGCCGACGGCGCGGTGACGACGATCGCGGGCACGGGTGAGCAGTACCTCGTCGGCGGCAGCGAGAACGGTGATCGCCGGGACGGCGCCCGCGCCGTGCGGCTGTCGTCGCCGTGGGACGTCCTGTGGTGGCCGCAGCGGGGGGTCGTGCTCGTCGCGATGGCGGGCAACCACACGCTCTGGGAGCTCGACGTGCTCGGTGCGCACGGGCACGGCACGGCCCCGGGTCGGGTCGCCGGGACGATGAACGAAGGCCTGCTCGACGGGCACCCGAGCGACGCGTGGTTCGCGCAGACGTCGGGGCTCGCGGTGGACGCGCGCGGGGCCGTCTGGTTGGCGGACTCGGAGGTCTCCGCCCTGCGCCGCCTGGAGTGGCGACCGCCGGGCTGGGAGCCGGGGATCCCCGGCCTCGCGGCCGCCGCGTCCGGCGACGACCCGGCCGAGGCCTACGGGGAGCACAGCGCCGTGACCACCGCCGTCGGCGCCGGCCTGTTCGACTTCGGCCATCGCGACGGTCCGGCCGACCGGGCGCTGCTCCAGCACCCGCTCGGCGTGGCGGTGCTGCCGGACGGCTCGGTCGCGATCGCCGACACCTACAACGGCGCCGTCCGCCGCTACGCCCCGCCCGGCGCCGACGCGCCCGCCGGCACCCCCGGCGAGGTGACCACCCTGGCTCGGGACCTCGCCGAGCCGTCGGGCCTGCTCGTCGACGTGCACGACGACGGCTCCATCGACCTGCTGGTCGTCGAGTCCGCGGCGCACCGCCTCACGCGCCTGCGCCTGCCGGCCCGCCTGGCCGGGGAGATCCTCGACCACGGCGCTCACCGCACGGCCCGGCCGGTGAGCGAGATCGGCGCGGGCGAGCTACGCCTCGACGTCGTGTTCACCCCGGCGACGGGCCAGAAGTACGACGACCGCTACGGCCCGTCCACGCGCCTGCAGGTCTCGGCCACCCCGCCGGAGCTGCTGCTCGACGGCGCGGGGGACGACGTGGCGCTGGTGCGCACCCTGCGGGTCAACCCCGCGGTGGCGGAGGGCGTGCTGCACGTCACGGCCCAGGCGGCGTCGTGCGACGCGGACCCCGCGATCGAGTACCCGGCGTGCCACCTCGCCCAGCAGGACTGGGGCGTGCCGGTGCGCGTGGTGGACGACGGGCCGGCCGTGCTCACGCTCCCGCTGCACGGCTGAGCCGCGCAGGACGCGGCCTCAGGCGGCCGACGCCTGCGCCCCGACGGCGCGCAGCACGAAGGCCTCGATCGCCTCGATCGCCGCCTCCCGCTCCGGGCCCTCCTCGTCGGGCACGCCACGGCTGCCCAGGCTGGCGTTGACCAGAGGGACGGTCATCGCGACGGGCTGCTCGGCGAACACGCCGGCGTCGATCCCCGCCACGAGGATGCGTCGCAGCACGTCCTCCACCAGCGAGGCGTGCTGGCGCAGCTGCTGGGCGCTCTCGCGCGACATGACGCTGCGCAGGTCGACCCCGGGGGCCGGGTAGTACGTCTTCTTGCGGTCGACGTGCTGACGCACGTACGTGCGCAGCTGCTCGACCGGGTCGCTGACGCCCTCGAGCGTGCGCTCCAGCGCGACGACGTAGGCCTCGGTGGTCTCGTAGATGAACGCGAGGAGCAGCGACTCCTTGTCCGGGAAGTGGTTGTACAGCGCCGTGCGGCCGACGCCGGCCTCCTGGGCGATGTCCGCCAGGGTGATGGCGTCGAAGCCCCGTTCGGCCATGAGTGTGGTCAGCGCCTCGAACAGCCGCGCGCGGGTGCGCTCGCGGTGCTCGGAGAGCGACCCTCCGATGATCTTCGGCATGGGGTCATTCTCCCACCTGCGGGCCGAGTTAGGGTCGGCCGCATGAGCGAGCAGATGGATGCCTCCGCCCCACGCCCGGACGCCCCGCCGATCGAGCCTGACACCAAGGACTGGACCTGGGTGCTGCTGGCCCCCTGCGCCGAGTGCGGGTTCACCGCGGACCAGGTGGACCGGTCGGGGCTGCCGGCCCTCGTGCGCGGGTGGACCGCGCGCTGGGAGCACCTGCTGACGCGGCCCGACGTCGCCGTGCGGCCAGCCCCGACGGTCTGGTCGCCCCTGGAGTACGCGTGCCACGTGCGCGACGTGCTGCGGGTGTTCGACGGTCGCGTGGGGCTCATGCTCACGCAGGACGGCCCGACCTTCGCGAACTGGGACCAGGACGAGACCGCGGTCGCCGAGCGCTACGGCGAGCAGGACCCTGCCGTCGTCGCGGTCGAGCTGCGCGCGGCCGGCGACGCGCTCGCCGCGACGTTCGCCGCCGTGCCGCCCGGCGCGTGGGCGCGCACGGGGCTGCGCTCCAACGGCTCGGCGTTCACCGTCGACAGCATCGGCCGCTACTTCGCGCACGACGTCGTCCACCACCTGCACGACGTCGACGCCTGAGCGCACCCGAGACCTGTGCCCACCCGCCGCCCGAGCGGCCTCCGGGACGCGTTCCCACCCCGGCTGACCAGCGGCGTCGTGCACAACTTTCGTGCACAGGCCTGTGCATCAAGGTCCCCGTGAGCGTGCGATCTTGTGGACGAACCTGTGTCTATCGGGGACCCGAGAACTGGTCCCCGGAACCGCTTGCGGGGGCCACGCGCCGAGGTCTAGAACTAGGTCATCGGCAAGAAGGAACAGCCGCTTCGACCGGGGAGACCCGGGAGGATCCGCCGGGGCAACCCGGCCGGATGGCGGAGGTTTCGCACTACCGGACCGACCGGAGAACCGGTGGATCGACTCGGAGGGGCAACCCGAAGGGCTGCGCCTGGCGGCGTGGGTGTCCATGAGGTACCGGACGGGGTGGTCTGAAGGATCGACGGCTCGCGGCTTGCCGTGGAGCGACGGATCCGCCGCATCGCCAGAGCGGGGTCGGCGTGACCGGGCAACCGGACTCGTGACCGCAGATCACGGCAAGGCCCCTCGGACGCTTACTCCGAGGGGCCTTTGCTGTGTCCCACGGTAGGCGTCCCACCGCGACCCACGGGTGAACGACACGCGGCGACGGACCGTCGCCTCAGGGTCGGTCGAGGGCTCAGATCCCCTCGACCGCGGACAGCCGGCCCGCGTCCACGGCAGCGCGGAACGCCTCGAAGTCCCGCAGGTTGCGGTCCGCGTAGGCGACGGCGAAGTCGGCGAGCGCGGCGTCGATCACCGCGCCGTGGCCGAGGTAGGCGGCCAGTGCCACACGGTCCCCGGTGCGGGCGTGGGCCTTGGCCAGGGTCCACCCGCACAGCCGGGCGTAGGCGGCGAGCCCGAGCGGGGCCACGCGCTCCAGGTCCACCGACCCCTTCCAGTCCCGCAGCTGGCGGACGTACACGTCGCGCGTCACGCCGTCGGGCCCCAGGACGCTCGCCCAGCCCAGCAGGATGTCGCTGACGGACTGCATCACCCGCTGCCCGACGACGACGCGCTCGCCCTGGTGCCGCGGAGCGTCCTCGCCGAGGCTGCGCGACACCACCGAGCCCTGGGCCTCCTTGACCTGCAGCAGCAGCGGGTCGCCGTCGTCCCGGCCGCGCAGCAGCACCACCCACGCGCGCGTGCCCACCGAGCCCACGCCGACCACCTTGCGTGCCAGGTGGACGTACTCGTACTGCGCGAACAGCCGCTCGTGGCCACCCGTGAGCGTGCGCGGGTACTCCGCGAGCACGCCGCGGACCTCGGCGACGGCCGCGTCGACGAGGTCCGTCTCGCCGAGCAGCTGCTCGATCGGCACCACCAGCGGGGGCTGGTGCACGATCCGCCGCTCGCCGTCCACCACCTCGGTCAGCCGCCCCTGGGCCTGGAACCGGTCGCGCGTGGTCAGCTTCGTCACCGAGCGCTCGACCGCTCGCACCGAGCGGGGGCCCAGGTGGCCGTCGAGCCGGTCGAGCAGCTCCTGGGAGCCCAGCGAGGCGTACCAGACCTCGAGGTTGCCCATCGCCGCGAACTGCTCCGTCGCCGTGCGGTACGCCTCGGCGCCCGCCAGGACGGCAGCCCGGCGCTCGCGGGGGCGGAACCCCCGGTGGCGCCCGGCGATCTCCACGCTGGTGAGCAGTCGCTTGACGTCCCACTCCCACGGACCGGGCGCGGTCTCGTCGAAGTCGTTGATGTCGAACACCTGGCGCCGCTCCGGCGAGCCGAACATGCCGAAGTTCGCCAGGTGGGCGTCGCCGCACAGCTGGGCCGTGAGGCCCGAACGCGGTGCGCCGGCGAGGTCGGCCGCCATGAGCAGCGCCGCACCGCGGTAGAAGGCGAACGGGGAGGCGAGCATCCGGCCGTGCCGCACGGGGACCAGCTCCGGGAGGCGATCGGCCGCCTGCTCCTCGAGCAGGCTCACGGGGTCGCGCGCCGGCCCGGGCTCGGGCAGGTCCGCCTGGGTGCCGCGGGGTGCCGCGGCGCGTGCCGCACGGCCGCGGTCGATCCGCTGCTGGACCGTGTGGTGCACGTGCGTGCCCCGTTCTCCGCCATGGCGCACGGCGCGGGAGGTCCGGCCGGACGCGGGCGCGCGGTGCGGGGCCCGATCGGCGCCCGTGCCGCCGACCCTACTGCGGGACGCGCCGCGCGACGCCGCGGGCGGCGTGCCGACGTCGCGCGGCGCGGCGGCCCCGCTCAGGACGTCGGTCCGCCGGCCGATGAGGGGCCGTACCCTTCGCACAGGCGCACCCGGGTGCATCGGTGGGTGGCGGTCGGGTCACACCGCCCGGACGAGGGAGCAGGGTGGCGTGACGGGGAGCGGCTCGGCGGCGGTGGGCCAGGCGGCGGTGCGCCTGGGCTGGCAGCGTCGCACGCTGCTCGCCGCGATGTGGGTCTTCGTCGCCGCCTACGGTGCTCTGCTCCGGCTCTCGGACGCCTCCGAAGCCTCCGCCGTCGGCTCGGTGGGGGTCGTCGGCCTGGTCGCGGTGTGGCTGGCGGCGACGGTCTGCGCCGTCACGGTGCTGCGCGCCGGCCCGCGCCAGCACGCCGTGCGGCTCGCGACCGGCGCCGTCACGGCCTTCGCGCTCGGGCTCTCCGCCTACGGCGCCCAGATCGCCCTCACCGGCTCGGTCGGCCTCCCCTCCGTGGGGGGACATCGGCTACCTGCTGTTCTACCCGCTCATGCTCGCGGCGCTGGCAGCGGCCGTGCGACCGGTGGTCCAGATCCGCGGCCCGGCCGTGCTGCTCGACGGGGTGATCATCGTCCTGGCCGTCGGGGCGGTGCTCTCGGTGCTGCTCGACCCGGTGCTCGACCCGGTGCTCAGCGGGGACCTGTCGCTGGGCACCGCGGTCGCCCTGGCCTACCCGTTGGCCGACCTGCTCCTCGTGGGTGTCCTCGTCGGGATGGGCCTGCTGCGCGGCTGGCGCTCGGTGCGCGGCTGGGGCTGGCTCGCCGCGGGTCTGATCGTCTTCGCGGTGACGGACATCTCCTTCGCCCTGTGGCTCGGCGAGGGCAACGGCCTGGTGGGCCAGCCCCTCCAGGCCGGCTGGGCCCTGGGGCTCGTGCTCCTCGCCACCTGGGTCGACGGTGCCCCGGTGCCCGAGCGCCGCTCCGCACGGTCCGAGCCGCAGGCACGGGTCGAGGACCGGCCGGCCGTGACCGCGGTGGCCACCGCGGGTGGCGCGACGGTGGCCGGGCTCGCGGTCCTGGTGGCCGGGACGCAGGTGACCCTGTCGACGCTCTCGGTCGGGCTGGCCGGGGCGACGCTGCTCGCGCTGGGCCTGCGCACGCAGCTCGCCTTCCGCCAGCTGGTCCGCGCGGCGGACCTGCGGACCCTCGCGGCCACGGACGACCTCACGGGCCTGCCCAACCGACGGGCCCTGTACGCCGAGGCGCGGGCCAGGTTCGGCCAGGAGCGGCCGAGCGGCCAGGCCCTGCTGCTGCTGGACCTCGACCGGTTCAAGGAGGTCAACGACAGCCTGGGCCACCAGGCCGGGGACCGGCTCCTCGTCGACGTCGGTGCCCGGCTGCGCGCCCGGCTGCGCGAGGGCGACCTGCTCGCCCGGCTCGGCGGGGACGAGTTCGCGATCCTCCTCGAGGGCGCGAGCCGCGGTGAGGCGCTCGCGGTCGCGGCGTCCCTGCGTGCCGCGCTCGTCGAGCCGTTCCAGCTCGACGACATCGCGCTGCACAGCAGCACGAGCATCGGGATCGCCCTGTTCCCCGAGCACGGTGACGACCTGTCGAGCCTGCTGCGCAAGGCGGACATCGCGCTCTACCAGGCCAAGGTCACCCGCGACCGCCACCTCGTCTACCAGGGCGACACCTCCGCGGAGGGCGTGGACACCTCCACCCGCCTGCGCCGCGTGGCGGAGCTGCGCTCCGCGCTGGCGGAGCACCAGTTCCGGCTGCACTTCCAGCCCAAGGTGGACCTGCTCGGCGGGCGGGTCGTCGGGGTCGAGGCCCTGGTGCGCTGGGACCACCCCGAGCGGGGGCTGCTGCTCCCGGCGGTGTTCCTCGCCCTCGTCGAGCAGAGCGGCCTCATGCGCGCCATGACGCAGGAGGTGCTGCTCCTGGCCATCGACCAGGCTGCCCGGTGGCGCACCGCCGGCACGCCCCTGACCGTCGCGGTCAACCTCTCGCCCAGCTGCCTGGTGGACGACGAGCTGCCGGACCAGATCCTGGCCATGCTCGCGGCGCGCGGCGTGCCGGCGCAGACCCTGCAGCTCGAGATCACCGAGGAGGTGCTGATGACCGACCGGGAGCGCGCCCGCGGCATCCTCACCCGTCTGCGGGCGCACGGGGTGCAGGTGGCCGTGGACGACTTCGGCGCGGGCTACTCGTCGCTGGCCTACCTGCGGGACCTGCCCATCGACGAGCTCAAGCTCGACCGCGCCTTCGTGCTGCCCATGTCCACCGACCCGCGCGCCGCTGCCCTCGTCGCCTCGACGATCGACCTGGCGCACAGCCTCGAGCTGCGCATCGTCGCCGAGGGGGTCGAGGACCGGGAGACCTGCCGCGAGCTGGCCCGCCTGGGGTGCGACCAGGCGCAGGGCTTCCACATCTCCCGGCCCGTGCCCGCCGCCGAGCTGGAGGCCTGGTTCGCCACCGGCGCCCTGCACGTCGAGCCGCCGCCCGCCGGTGCGCAGGCCTGCCCGCACCCGGGGCCGAGCGGCCTGGTGGAGGCGGTCCGGGGCTAGGGTGCCGTCGTGCACCCGATGCCAGCCCTGCCGCCGTCCGTCCGCCTCGTCGACGGCCAGGGCGGGTTGCCCACCGTCGTCGTCCGGCACGCGCGCCGGGGTCACCTCGACGTCGTCCTGCAGGGTGCGCACGTCACGCGATGGATCCCCCCGGGCCGCGCCGACGTGCTCTGGCTGAGCCCGACGGCGACGTTCGCGCCGGGCACGGCCGTCCGGGGTGGCGTCCCGCTGTGCTTCCCCTGGTTCGGCGGCGGGCCGGACGGCACGCTGACGCCGTCCCACGGCTACGCCCGGCTGACCCCGTGGCGGCTCCTCGAGGCCACCGAGCACGCCGACGGCGTCGAGCTGGTGCTGGGCCTCGACCCCGCGCCCGGGGGCGACGGCCTGGCCGCGACCTACCGGATCACGCTGGGTGCAGCGCTCGGCCTCGAGCTGGCGGTGCGCAACGTCGCCGCCGTCCCGGTGGGCTTCGAGGCGGCCCTGCACACGTACCTTGCCGTGAGCGACGTCCGCGACGTCGCGGTGACGGGGCTGGGCGGCGCGCGCTACCTCGACCGCCTGGGCGGGCCGGACCTGGTGCGCCAGGACGTCGACGTGCTGCGGCTCACCGGCGAGACGGACCGGATCTACCAGGGCACCGACGCGACGGTGGTCGTGCACGACGCCGCCGCCGCGCGCCGCCTCGCCGTCGCCAAGGCCGGCTCGGCGAGCACCGTGGTGTGGAACCCGTGGGCGGCGACCGGCGAGGCGATGGCCGACGTCGGCCCGGCGTGGTCCTCGATGCTGTGCGTCGAGACCGCGAACGTCCGCGAGCACGCCGTGCGCCTCGCGCCCGGCACGGAGCACGTCATGGCGACGTCGATCGCGGTGCTCGACCCGGTCTGAGCGGGTGGGTGCGCGGCGTCGACGTGGCCGTCAGCCGCAGCCGAGCAGGTAGCGACCGAGGACCTGGGTGACGGTGCTGTCCGCCGCGTCGTTCGCCGACCAGTAGAAGAGCGACGCCGGGGCGCCGGGGTCCATCACCTCGACCTGGAAGACCTGGTAGTTCTCGAGGAGCACGCCCGGCTGCGCGCCGGGCAGGGAGGCGACGTCGGACATCGGGCTGCCGATCCCGATCCCGGACGCCATCGCCAGGACGGTGGGCAGGGGTGCGCTGCCGTCGACCTGCCACGACAGCAGTGCGCCGGCCTGGACCCCGACGGTCACCGGGCCCCAGCGCACCGTCTGCGTGTCGGTCAGCCCGCACTCGGCCGGGAAGTCCGTCACGCTGTCCGGCGGGCCGAGCAGCGTCTCGAGCGCCGTGAGGGCGTCGGGCGCGTCCCAGGGCAGGTCGCCGACCCCGTGCGCGGAGAGCAGGACGGTCACGGGCTCGGTGGTCGGCTCCGGCGTGGGGCTCGCGCTCGCGTCGGGCGATGCGTCGGGGCCGGCCGAGGAGGTCGGGCTCCCGGAGGTCGACGGCGACGGCGTCGGACCCGGCGCGTCGGGTGTGCACGCGGCGAGGGCGCCGACCAGCAGCGCACCGCCGGCGAGCGTGGCGACGACGGCGCGGACGGAGGTGGTGGCGCGGGGGCTGCGGCGCGGACGGAGGCTCATGGGTGCACGCTCCCACCGCGCGCCCCGGCACGGCAACGGTGCCCCCGGGTGACCGGGGACACCGTCACGTGCCGGGTGGCGCGGGTCAGAAGTTCTCGCCCGGCAGGATGTCGAACGCGGTGTCGAGCCATGCGAGGTCGTCGGCGGTGTCGACCCGGTAGCCGCCGCCGGTGCCGGCGCAGCGGGCGTTGACCCCGAAGGAGGTCACGGCAGCGACGACGTTGGAGCCCTCGACGAAGATCGGGCCGCCGGAGTCCCCGCTGCACGTGCCGCCGCCCGCGGCGTTGTTGGTGAACAGGACGGTGTTGCCCGCCTTGTGCTCACCGAACGCGGCGTCCTGGTTGATGATCTGCAGGGTGGCCTGGAGGCGGATGCGTGCCGACTCGGTCAGCGAGGTCTGCGCGGGCATGCTCCGCTGCAGCCCGTAGCCGACCGCTGTGAAGGCCTGCTTGTTCTGGCCCCGTGCGACGAAGAAGTCGTCGAAGTAGCCCACGTCGGGGATGGCGCCGTACTCCGCGAGGATCACCGGCTCCTCGAGCACCACGACGCCCAGGTCGTGCAGGTAGAACGCGCTGTCGTCGTACTCGGGGTGGGTGAAGGGCTGGCCCTCGACGGAGGTGGCGCCACCGAGGGGGTAGCCCACGGCGGCGGCGTCGGTGAGGTCCTCCTCGAACCACACCCGGGCGCCGTCGGCGCCGAACGTGCAGTGCCCGGCCGTGAGGAAGATCGTCGGGGAGACGAGGGTGCCGCTGCAGCGCCACGCCGGCGCCCCCCCGGCGTCGGCGATCATGAGGCCGACGTACGGGTGCGCCCCGTCGTCCGGCTCGCCGTAGCGGATGGCTGCGGCCGGGCCGGCACTGGCGGCGACGACGGCCAGCGCGGCCAGGACGACGACCCAACGGGTTCTGCGCACGGAGGTCCCTCTCGACGGTGGTGAGGTGATGCGGGTGGGGCGCACGCTACTCGTCGGTACGTTCCGCGCAACCGGTGGTCCAGCCCCACGGGCTGGATCAGGCGCTCGCCCTCCGGACGAGGTCGACGACCGTGCTCTCCACCGCGGGGCTCCACCGCACGAGCGCGTACGACACCGGCCAGAGGTCGCCGTCGTCGAGCGCCGCCGGGTCCTGGAAGCCCAGGGTGGAGTAGCGGGTGGAGAACTTGGCCGCGTCCTGGAAGAAGACGACGACCTTGCCGTCCGCGTTCGCGTAGGCGGGCATCCCGTACCACGTCCTCGGCGACAGCCCTGGGGCCGTCGTGGTGACGGCGACGTGCACGCGCTCGGCGAGAGCACGGTCCTCCGGCGCCATCGTCGCGATCCGGTCGAGGACCGCCTGGAGGCCGTCGGCCGCCTTGCTGCCCTTCTTGCCCTCGGCACGCAGCTCGTCGGCGCGCTCCTTCATCGCGGCGCGCTCCGCGGGGCTGAACCCGCCGGACTCGTCCTCGGCCTTCGTCGTGGGCATGTCGGGCTTCCTCTCGACGGTCCTCGGCTCGGCGTGGCGCCGATCCGTCGCTGCCAGGCTAGGCCCGGGCCCGCCGGGGCGCTCCTCGGCTCCCGCTCCCTCGTCCGGCCCGAGATCGCCGGGGGCGCACGGCGGGGATGGGTAGGCTCGTGCCGGCGGGGACCCCTCCGCGCCCCTCCGCGCCCCTCCGGTCGCGCGCGCGACCCCGTGGGAAGGCAGCCGGTGGAGACGACGCCACGGAGCAGGGACGGCAGCGTCCATGTGACCGACGAGCGGTTCAACACCGTCTCGCACCTCTTCGCAGCGTGCTTCGCCGTCGCGGGTGCCGCGGTGCTGGTCGCACAGGCGGCGGCACAGGCGGATCCGTGGAAGGTCGTCGGGTTCAGCATCTACGGCGTGTCGGTGGTGATGCTGTTCGTCACCAGCGCCCTGCACCACGGCATCGACGGCGGCCCGCGCGTCAACGAGGTGCTGCGCACCCTCGACTACGTGTCGGTCTTCCTCCTCATCGCGGGCTCCGTGACGCCGATCGTGCTCGTGCTGTTCCGCAGCCCGTACGGCTGGGCGGTCCTGGGTGCGGTGTGGCTCATCGCCACGCTCGGGATCGTGGCGCGCTCGGTGCTGCGGGAGCTGCCGAAGGACGTCACGAACACCCTCTACATCGCCCTGGGCTGGTTGCCGGTCCTGCTGGTCGGTGCGGGCGGCTCGGTGCCCGTCGGGGCGCTGGTGCTCATGGCGGCGGGTGGTCTGGTCTACAGCGCCGGCTTCGTGATCTTCGTCCTCGAGCGGCCGAACCCGTGGCCGGGGGTGTTCGGGTTCCACGAGATCTGGCACGCGATGGTGGTCGTCGCGGCCGTGCTGCACTACCTGCTCATGTACCTCTACGTGCTGCCCGCGCCCCGGGTCTGACGTCGCCGCGCCCACCGCGTCGAGCCGCGGCCGGCGCGACCGGCGTCACGACGGCGGCGGGGGCGCGGTGCTCGCGCGCACCACCAGGTCGGTGGGGACGAGCACGCGGTCCCGCACGACCTCGGTCCCGTGACGCACCTGCCCGAGGACGAGGCGGACCAGCTCGACGCCGATCTGGTTGAAGTCCTGCCGGACGGTCGTCAGCGGCGGGGACGAGAACTCGCTCAGCGCGATCCCGTCGAAGCCGACGACGGAGACGTCCTGCGGCACCCGCAGGCCGGCCTCGTGCAGGGCCCGCATGAGCCCGAACGACATGTCGTCGTTCGCGCTGAAGACGGCGGTGATCGACCGGTCGAGCGCGATCTCCCGGCCCACGCGGTAGCCCGACTCGGCCGACCAGTCGCCACGCCAGACCTTCGGCGGCCGGACTCCGGCCTCCTCGAGGCAGCGCTCCCACGCAGCGGTGCGGACGCCGGCCGGCCAGGAGCCCTCCGGCCCGGCCAGGTGGTGCACGGTGCGGTGCCCGAGGTCCAGCAGGTGCTGGGTCGCGTCCCGGCTGCCCTGGACCTGATCGGCGACCACGCTGGGGTAGTGCCCGCTGAACCGCGAGTCGGAGACCGCGACGGGCATGCCCTGGGGCAGCGCGAGCGACTCCGCCGTCGCACGCTCGGCCCGGATGATGATGAGGCCGTCGATCGCCTGGTGCGGCAGCCGGTGCGCCGCCCGCTCCCAGCCCTTGGTCGCGGGATCTCCCACGGTGAGGAGAGTCACCGCGTGGTCCTCGGCCTCCGCGGCCCGCACCACGGCCTCCGTCGTCAGCGCCTCGCCCGTCCGGCCGAACCGGTGCGCGACGACCCCGATCGCCCCGTAGGTCCCGTTGCGCAGCGCGCGCGCGGCGCGGTTCGGCGTGTAGCCCAGCTGCTGCATGGCCCGCTGCACGCGCTCGCGCGTCGCGGGGCGGACGACGTCGGCACCGGTCGACACGCGCGACACGGTCTGCGCCGAGACTCCCGCGAGCTTGGCGACGTCTTCGATGGATGGGCCGGTCTTTCTCCGGCCCCGGCCAGTCATGGCGGCCATGCCCGGCATCCTAGTGGCGCGATGTTGACGTCAACGTCACGGATCCCGCCGCGTGACCCAGCGCCCGTTCTTCTCGTTACCGGATCGTGACCCGAGGGTCTAGCCCGATCGCCGGGAGGCGCCCTATGTTTACCTAAACATTTGTTGGCTCAGAGAGGAGCGCAGCAGGACGACACGTCGTCCCCCTCGGCGCACGAGCCGCCCGGGAGTGTCGCCACCACGGAGCATCCCGGGGCACCAGCGAGTGCGACGAGACCCGGTCGGGGCGTGGGCGACAGGAGTCGCAGGGAAGTCAGGTAGGCCCCGGGCCCGGCAGCGACGCCGGCCCCGGCTCGGCAGCGACAAGAAGGAAGCTCAGATGGACACGTTCCGGAAGTCGGTCTCGGTTGCGGCAGTCATGTCGCTGTCCCTCGCTCTTGCGGCCTGTGGCGGCGCGGACGAGGTCGACAGCGGTGACGACGCCGCCAGCGGCGACGACAACACCCTCACGGTCTGGGCCTGGGACCCGGCCTTCAACCTCTACTCCCTGGAGGAGGCCGAGAAGGTCTACCAGGTGGACCACCCGGACTTCTCGCTCGAGATCGTCGAGACCCCGTGGGACGACCTGCAGACCAAGCTCACGACGCTCGCCCAGTCCCAGGAGCTCGACCAGCTCCCGGACATCTTCCTCATGCAGAACAACGCCTACCAGAAGAACGTCATCAACTACCCGGACCTGTTCAGCGACTACTCCGCCTCCGGGATCGACTTCGGTGAGTTCCCCGACTCCGTCGTGGCGTACTCGACGGTCGACGGCATGAACTACGGCCTGCCGTTCGACAACGGCACCGCGATCTCGGCCCTGCGGACCGACGTCCTGACGCAGGCCGGCTACACGGTCGACGACTTCACCGACATCACGTGGAGCGAGTACATCACCCTCGGCAAGGACGTCCTCGCCAAGACCGGCCAGCCGCTGCTGTCCGGCCCGGCCGGCTCGTCCGACCTGATCATGATGATGCTGCAGAGCGCCGGCGCGAGCCTCTTCGACGACGAGGGCAACCCCACGATCGTCGACAACGAGGCGCTGCTCGCCGCGATCGCGACCTACCAGGAGCTGGTCACGTCCGGCGTGCTCGTCGAGGTCAACTCGTGGGACGAGTACATCAACAGCCTCGTCAACGCCAACGTCGCCGGCACCATCAACGGCGTGTGGATCATCGGCTCGATCCAGTCGGCCGCAGACCAGTCCGGCCTGTGGGGCATCACCAACCTGCCGAAGCTCGACGACGTCGACGGTGCGACCAACTACTCGGCCAACGGCGGCTCGTCCTGGGCGATCAGCTCCACGGCGAACGCCGAGCTCGCGGCCGACTTCCTGGGCGCCACCTTCGCGGGGTCCACCGAGTTCTACGACACGATCCTGCCGTCGGCCGGTGCGCTGGCCAACTGGACCCCCGCCGGGCAGAGCGCCGTCTACGCCGAGCCGCAGGAGTTCTTCGGCGGCGATCCGATCTTCACCAAGGTCGTCGAGTTCTCGACGCAGGTCCCGAGCAACAACACCGGCGCGTACTACTACGAGGGGCGCGACGCCGTCAGCGTCTCGATCACCAACATCATGAACGGGGCCGACCCCGCCACCGCGCTCGAAGAGGCGCAGGCCACGGTCGAGTTCGCGATGCAGTGATCCCCGGACCGGGCGCGGTGAGGTCGACTCGCCGCGCCCGGTGCCAGGCCCCCGGCTCCCCGCTCGTCCCGTCGCACAGAAGGTGAGTTCGCCGTGTCACAACCGGCCGCGCCGGCCAAGGAAGCCCCTCGATCGGCTCCCTCGCCGCTGACGAAGATCACGGGCCTGTTCTCCCGCTCGGCCCGGCCCCCCGGCTCCTCCGGCCTGACGCTCGGGCTCGAGCGGCGCCGCAGCCTGACCGGCTGGGCCTTCCTCCTGCCCGCCACGCTGCTCATCCTGTGGCTCAACTTCTGGCCGATGATCCAGGCGTTCATCCTGTCCCTGCAGACCGGGCGCGGCACCCAGCTCTCGTTCGCGGAGCCGCTGTGGTCCAACTACACGCGTCTGCTCGACGACGAGGTCTTCCGGCTCACCCTCGGGACGACGTTCTTCTACCTCGTCATCCAGGTCCCGATCATGCTGGGCCTGGCGCTGGTCCTGGCGAACCTCCTCAACGACCGGAACCTGCGGTTCAAGGGGCTGTGGCGGACCGCGATCTTCCTGCCGAGCGCGGTGGGCCTGGTCTCCTACGCGCTGGTCTTCCGCACGATGTTCGCCAACGACGGGCTGGTCAACGACATCCTGCTCGGGATGGGCTTCATCGACGGCCCGGTCAACTGGCTCGGCCAGACCGGCACCGCGCGCATGGTCCTGGTCCTCGGCCTGCTGTGGCGGTGGACCGGCTACAACATGATCTTCTACCTTGCTGCCCTGCAGAACATCGACCAGTCGACGATCGAGGCGGCGCGGATCGACGGTGCTGGCTCGTTCAAGACGTTCTGGTACGTCACGATCCCCCAGCTCAAGCCGATCATCCTGCTCACCGCGATCATGTCGACGAACGGGACGTTGCAGCTCTTCGACGAGTCGTTCAACCTCACGGCCGGCGGGCCGGGCAACACCTCGATGACCATCTCGCACTACCTGTACAACGTGTCGTTCCGCAACAGCCCGAACTTCGGGTACGCCGCGGCGA
>NZ_DAORSQ010000012.1:0-36256 GCF_035443605.1 Actinotalea sp.
CCTCACCCTTTGTTACGGCATCACGACGGAAGGCGGTGCCTCCAGGGTGGCGCCTGGGACGGTCTGGACCCGGCGGAGCTCGCGGCAGCGGTGTCGACCGTCGTCTTCGAGGCCCGGCGCGAGGAGCTGTCCGCCGGGCGCCCCGTGCCGGGCGGGCCCCAGGGCCGCCTCGCTCGGGCGCTCGACGCGACGGTGCGCCAGTGGTCCGAGCTGACGGACCTGGAGGCGCAGCACGGGCTGACGGCGACCCGTCCCGTTGACCTCGGCCTCGTCGATCCGGTGCACCGGTGGGCCAGCGGCCGTTCCCTGTCGCACGTCCTGGCCGGGACGGACCTCGCGGCCGGGGACTTCGTGCGGTGGTGCAAGCAGGTCATCGACCTGCTCGACCAGGTGGCGCAGGCGGCGGGGTCGCCGGCCACGCGCGGGACCGCCCACCGTGCGGTCGAGAAGCTGCGCCGCGGCGTCGTCGCCTACAGCTCGGTCTAGGGCCGCCCCGGACGGTCGTGATCATGCCGGTCACGCTGCGCTACGGTCGCCTCGTGCGCTCGATCCTGTTCCACAACGGCGTGATCCACTCCCGCACGGATCCGTTCGCCCAGGCGGTGCTCGTCGCCGACGGGCAGATCGCGTGGCTCGGCGGCGAGGACTCGCTGCACGCCGTGCTCGACGGCGCCGACGAGGTGGTTGACCTCGACGGGGCACTGGTCGCCCCGGCGTTCGTCGACGCGCACGCCCACCTCCTGGAGACGGGCTTCGCCCTCGTCGGTCTCGACCTGGGTCCCACGCCCTCCCTGGTCGCGGCGCTCGACGTGCTCGCCGGCGCGGCGCGGGACGCCAGGGCGGCCGGTGCTCTCGGTCCGCTGCTGGGGCACGGCTGGGACGAGACCCGGTGGCCCGAGGGTCGGCCACCCACCCGCGCCGAGGTCGACCGGGCCACCGGCGGCGCGCCCGTGCACCTCGAGCGGTACGACGGGCACGGCGCCGTCGTCTCGACGGCGTTCGCCGAGATCGCAGACTGCACGAACCTGCCCGGCTGGACCGCCGACGGCTGGGTGACGGGGGCTGCGCACCGGCGCGCCCGCGCGGCGGCCCGGCACGTCAACCCCGCCCGGCGCGACGAGCTCCACCGGTCGGCCCTGGCCGCGGCCGCCGCCGCCGGGATCGTCAGCGTGCACGAGCACGCGGCGGCCTCCTCGCCGGCCGCGCCCGCTGCCGATCTCGCCGACCTCGCCGCGCTGCTGGCGGCCACCGCAGAGCCCCGCTCGGGCCTGCCGGGCGTGCTGGGCTACTGGTCAGCCCCCTGCGAGACCTCGGACGACGCCCGGGCGCTCCTCGACGCCGTCCCGGGGCTCGCCGGCATCGGCGCGGACGTCGACGGCTCGCTCGGCTCCCGGACGGCTGGGCTGCGCCACCCCTACGCCGATGCGCCGACCACCGGGGAGCTCGCCCTCACGGCGGAGCAGGTCGCCAACCACGTCGCCTCGGTGACGCGGGCCGGCAGCAGGGCCGTGCTCCACGTCACCGGGGACCGCGCGCTGGACGAGACGCTCGTCGGGCTGCGGGTCGCCGCCGGGGTCGAGGGGATCGCCGCGGTGCGCGCGGCGGGGCACCGCCTCGAGAACCTCGCCATGGTCGATGCCTCGGCCCTGGCGACGATCGTCCTGCTGGGGCTCGCGGCAGGCGTCCAGCCCGCGCTGGCCGCGCGCGGGGCCGTGCCGGGCGGCGAGCACCTGCGACGGCTCGGGCCGGCGAGGGCGGCCTCGGTGGCGCCCTGGGCCGACCTCGCGGGCGCCGGCGTGCCGCTGGCGGTCGGCTCGGGCTCGCCGGCCGGGCCGTTCGACCCGTGGGCCGCGATCCGTGCAGCGATCGAGCACGAGGACCCGAGCCAGCGGATCTCGGCCAGGGCCGCCTTCCGCGCGCACACGCGCGGTGGGTGGCGCGTCGCGGGTCTGGACGCGACCGGTGCGGGCGAGATCCGCCTCGGCGCCCCGGCCGACCTGGCCGTCTGGCGCACCGGGCCGCTCGGGGTCCAGGCACCCGACGGACGCCTCGCCGCCTGGAGCACGGACCCCCGGGCTGGCACCCCGCTGCTGCCCGAGCTGGGTGCCGGGCTGCCCGCCCCGCAGTGCGTGCAGACCCTGCGCGCCGGTGTCGTCGTGCATGACCGGCTCGGCTGACGACACGCCGGGCCGACACGCCGCCCGTGGCGGTTGTCACCTCGCCGGACACGGGGCGCTTGACCTGCGGGTATGGCTCTGACCTGCGACGATGTCGCCTTGACTCGGCCATGACAGCCGATAGGTTGTGCGATGTTCCTCGCCGGCGCGGGGTGCCGGGGGCCTCGGTCCACCGCCGCACCCGTCGCGCGAAGGGCGTCGGCTTGGCCCGCGCGTTCAGTAGACAACGGACGAGAGATCGTTCGGTCCGAAGGCCGCGCGGGCCAGTCGACGGGACAGCCGGTTACCCTGAGCGCGTGCCTCTTCCCGCGCCCCGCCGGGCGACCACCCTCGCGCTCGCGCTCCTCGGCGGGCTGCTGACGGACGTCGCGGCACCCGGCCTCGCGTGGTGGCCGGCGGCCTACCTGGGTGTGGCGGCCCTCGTGCTCGCCATGGGACGGGACAGCGCCCGCTGGAACGCGCTGGTCGGCCTCGTCTTCGGGCTGGCGTTCTTCATCCCGCACCTCACCTGGGCCGGGGGAGCCGTCGGGCCGGTGCCGTGGATCGCCCTGTCGATCCTCGAGGCCGGCTCGGTCGCGCTGGTCGGCGCGGCCTGGACGTGGGTGCGTCGTGGACCGTTGCCCGCGACGACGGCGTGGCAGGTCCCCGCGCTGGCGGTGCTGTGGGTGGGCGCAGAGGAGGCCCGCTCGGTGCTGCCGTTCGGCGGGTTCCCCTGGGGTCGGATCGCGTTCTCGCAGGCGGACTCGCCCCTCGCGCACTGGGCGTGGCTGGGCGGCGCGCCGCTCGTCTCCGGGCTCGTCGTCGTGGTGGGCGCGCTGCTCGCGGTGGCGTTGAGCCGGCTGCGCCACGCGCCACGTGCCGCGGGGGCGCCGGCACTCGTTGCCGGGCTCGTGCTGCTCAGCGGGCTGGTGGTGCCGCTCGACACCGGGGCCCAGGCCGGTGAGCTCGAGGTCGCCGCAGTGCAGGGCAACGTCCCGGACCGCGGGCTGGACTCGTTCGACCAGGCCCGCGAGGTGCTCGACAACCACCTCGACGGCACCTGGGCGCTGCTGGACCGTGTGGCGCCGGGCGACCTCGACCTCGTCCTGTGGCCGGAGAACGGCTCGGACATCGACCCGCGCGAGGACGCCGTCGCCGGCGCCGCGATCGCGGCCGCCGCCCGCGCGCTCGAGGCCCCCATCCTCGTCGGGACGCTCGAGTACCCGGCGACCGGCGGGCGGCTCAACCTGTCCCTGCTGTGGGACCCCGTGCTGGGACCGGTCGACACCTACGCCAAGCAGCACCCTGCACCGTTCGCCGAGTACGTGCCGATGCGCTCCATCGCCCGGGTGTTCTCCGACGAGGTCGACCGCGTGCGCACGGACATGGTCCCGGGCACCGAGGTGGGCCTCGTCCACCTGGACTCGGACCGGCTCGGCCGCGTCGTGGGGATCGGGGACGTCATCTGCTTCGAGGTCGCGTACGACGACCTCGTCCGGGACGCCGTCGCGGCGGGCGGCGAGGTCCTCGTGGTGCAGACCAACAACGCGACCTTCGGGCGCACGGACGAGTCCACCCAGCAGCTGGCCATGTCACGGCTGCGGGCGATCGAGCACGGCCGCGCCACCGTCCAGATCTCCACCGTGGGAGTCAGTGCCGTCATCTCGCCGTCCGGCGAGGTGCTCGAGCGCACCGACCTGTTCACCGCGGAGCAGATGGTCGCGAGCCTGCCGCTGCGCACCGGTCTGACGCCCGCGACCCGCTGGGGCGACCTGCTGAGCTGGACGCTCCGCGGGCTGGCCGTCGCGCTCACCGCCGCGGCCGTCCTCACCGCCAGCACCCGCCGGCCCGTACGAGAGGTCACCCCGGTCGATGTCCGCAGCTGATCCGACGGGGGCGTCGGCGTCCGCCGTCCCCGGACCCCTCGACCCCCTCGGCCCCACGGTCGTGGTCATCCCCACCTACGACGAGGCCGACACGCTGCCCAGCACCCTGGCGAGGCTGCGCACCGCCGTGCCGTGGGCGGACGTGCTCGTCGTCGACGACGGGAGCCCCGACGGCACGGGCGACGTCGCCGAGGCCATCGCACGCGCCGACCGTGCGGTGCACGTGCTGCACCGCACCGGCAAGCTCGGGCTCGGCTCCGCCTACATCGCGGGTTTCCGGTGGGCGCTCGAGCGCGGGTACGGCGTCGTCGTCGAGATGGACGCCGACGGCTCGCACCAGCCCGAGGAGCTCCCACTGCTGCTCGACGCGCTGGTGCACGCCGGCGGCGCCGACCTCGTGCTGGGCTCGCGCTGGGTGCCGGGTGGCCGGGTGGCCAACTGGCCGCGGTACCGCGAGCTGCTCTCGCGCGGGGGCAACACCTACACGCGGCTCGCCACGGGGCTGCCGCTGCGCGACGCGACGGCGGGGTTCCGGGCCTACCGTGCCACCGCGCTCCAGGGGCTCGACCTGGGCGCCGTGGCCTCGCAGGGCTACTGCTTCCAGGTGGACATGGCGCTGCGGGTGCACGACACCGGGGGAGTGGTGCGTGAGGTCCCGGTGCTCTTCGTCGAGCGCACGCAGGGGCGGTCGAAGATGAGCCGGCAGATCGTCGCCGAGGCGCTCGTGCGCGTCACGGCCTGGGGCGCGGTGCGCCGATCGGCCCAGGCGTCCGCCTGGGTGCGCACGACGACGGCCGCCGCCCGTGGGCGACGGCCGTGACGTCCTGACGCTACCGGGGCGCGTCAGGCGGAGCGGCGGAGCTTGCCTGCCCTCAGGAGCTCCAGCCGCTCGGTGAGCAGCTCCTCGAGCTCGCCGACGGTCCGGCGCTCGAGGAGCATGTCCCAGTGCGTGCGCGGGGGCTTGCCGCCCTTGGGCTCGGGACGGTCCGCGTCCCGCAGGATCGCCTCCTTGCCGCAGCGGCACTCCCACAGGACGGGGACGTCGGCCTCGGTCGAGAAGGGCAGGACGATCGTGTGGCCGTCCGGGCAGTCGTAGTGAGCCTGGAGCCGGGGGGCGAACTCCACGCCCTGGTCGGACTCCATGCTGTGGGCACCGATGCGCATGCCGCGCAGTGATCGGTCAGCCATCGTGTGACCTCCGTTGTGGCCGAGTGTCCGGGGCGGGTTGCGCCGACGGACGTCTGTCGTGCTTGCCTGCTCAACGCCCCCGGCGGGGGTGGTGTTCCGGCTCGGACGTGAAGGTCCGGTGAACATGCCTGGTCCACGGGTGCGGCCGGCGGGGGAGTCGCGGCACCTCAGCGGGCGGCGGAGCCCTGGTCGCACACCTGTTCGAGCGCCTCGACGACGAGCTCGTGGTCGAGGCGCTCGGAGAGCCCCGAGACGGTGACCGTCCCGACGGGCCCGACGCCGCGGACCGTCACCGGGAAGCACCCGCCGGCGGCCGCGTACTCGAGGGCGCTGACGGCGGCCATCTCCTCGAACGGACGTCCCGCGGCCGTGGCGAGGAGGCTCAGCACGTAGGACGGCTTGCCGAACCGGTCGACCGCGCGGACCTTGCGCTCGATCCACCGGTCGTTGTCCGGGACGGTCCCCGGCAGCGCGGCGTGGAAGAGCTGGTGGCCGTGGCGTCGGACGTCCACGGTGATCGGCAGGCCGCGCTCGCGGCCCAGCTCGACGATCAGGCACCCCAGCGCCCAGGCGTCGTCGTTGTCGAAGTGGTCGAGCACCAGGCGCTGCTGCTGCGCCGTGACCTCGGCGATGAGGCGGTCGGTGTCGGACGTCATGCGGGCCTCCGGTCTGCGGAACCCCAGCCTGCCGCATCACGGCCCGGTGCGCCCCCGAGACCGGCGCCGCGTGAGCGGCGACCGTCCGGACGGTCCGAGCCCGCTCCGGCCGTGCCTCAGACGTCGCCGCCGCCGCTGCCGTCGTCGTCGCCGTCATCGACGCCCAGGCACGTGATCGCGTGGCTGATGTCCTTGCCGTTGGCCGGCGCGTAGACCGCCGCGGGGTCGCTCGAGGCCGGCAGGACGGTGTGCTGGGTACCCGCCTTGAGGATCACCTGGGTCCAGGCGTAGCCGTCGGGCGCCGCGGGCAGCACGAGCGCGGCCACGCCGTCGGCGTACTCGGCCTTGGTGCACGTCACGCCGGGCGACTCCCAGGCGGACGCCTGGTGGAGCGCTGGGTCGACGCCGTGGCCACCGGCGGCGGCGGGGCCCGCGAGCCCGACCAGGGCGAGACCGAGGGTGACCGTGAGGGTGCTGGACAGGCGGGACATGAAGGAAGGTCCTCTCGCAGGGACGTCGTCGTCGGTGGGCTGCGCGGCAGCGTGCGTGCCACAGGCACCTCATCGGACGCCGCGCATGCCGCGGGAGGAGCGGGTGAGGCGTTCACCCGAACAGCCCAGTGCCTGGGCCGTGGTCCGTGCCGGTCGCACGCCGATAAGAGACATTATGTCAATTCAGCCCCGACGGAGTCGTGCCCGCGCCCACCGTGCCCCGACCCCCGTAGGCTGGAGCGATGCCGACCCCTCCTCCGCCCGCTGACGACTCCGAGCCGATCGGGGGGCCCGTGACCGACCGGTGGTGGTGGCCCGGCGGCCTGCGACTGGTCGGCGGCGGCGGCATCGTGGCGTACCAGGTCCCCGTGCTGCCGGACGAAGCGATCTTCCTCAACTGGGTGATGGTCCTCATCGGCGTCGGGATCGCCGCCTGGGGCCTGCAGCGCCTCTGGCAGGACTACGCCATCAGACGGGCCTCGATCGCCGACCGGAGCACGCCGGGCGACGTCGTCCCGCAGGATCTCCCCACGGGCCCGGACGAGGGCACGCCCCCGGCGTGAGCGGGACGCCCGCCTGCGCCGTCAGGTGAGGCCGGCGTCCGAGCGCAGCGCGTCCGCGATCTCCTCCTCCGGACGCGGCGGCACGCTCTCGTCCACCTCGAGGTGCGGGACCTCGATCTCGGCACCGACATGGCCGTGCGGATCGGGGTGCGCGGCGGTCTGCGGATCCTGCTCCGGTGCGGTCATGGCACCTCCTGTCCGGTGCCAAGGCTACGCCGGGCCGCCCCGCAGGGGCAGCCCCCGGGGGCCGGGTCAGCCGAGGTCGATCCCCTCGCCGACGCCCAGGCGCCGGTAGGTCCGCGCTCCCCCGAGGCCGCCGACGATGCGGTCGGCCAGGACGCACCCTGCGTCGCTGAGCACGGCGTCATGGATGGGCACCACGGTGCCGGGACGCACCCGGCGCACCAGGTCGATGGTCTCGCCGAGCTTCAGCCACGGCGCTCCTACGGGCGCGAGGAGCACGTCGACGTCCGTCACCGGTGCCTCGAGGCTGTCGCCCGGGTGGTAGACGCCCGCGAGCACGTACCCGACGTTGGCGACCCGGGGGACGTCGGGGTGGATGAGCGCGTGCAGCTCCCCCACCACCGAGACCGGCAGCCCGTCGACGTCGAGCGCGTCCCCGCCACGGACCGTGCGGAGCCGGTCGGCCGGCGCCCCGGCGGCGACGAGCAGCCCCACCACCGGCGCCGGCGCCCAGACCCGGAGGTCAGGGCCGCTGCCCAGGGCACCGACCACGGCCTCGACCGCGACGTGATCGGCATGCTCGTGGGTGACGAGGACCGCTGCCGCACCCGCCAGGGCGCCCGCGACGTCGCTCCAGCCACCGGGGTCGACGACCACCCGACCCCCGGGATGCTCGACGCGCACGCAGGAGTGTCCCCAGAAGGTCAGGCGCATGCGAGTGTGCCGCAGCGCTCAGCCGACGACCAGGACAAGGTCCCCGCCCTCGAGCTGCTGGACCGCGCCGATCGCCAGGCGCTGGACGGTGCCGGCGATCGGGGTGGTGATCGCAGCCTCCATCTTCATCGCCTCGATGGTCGCGACCGTCTGGCCGATCTCGACCCGCTGCCCCTCCTGGACCATCGGCGTGACGGCACCGGCGAAGGGCGCGGCGATCTGGCCAGGGGTGCCCGGGTCGGCCTTCTCTGCCAGCACGAGGTCGACCTCGACGGAGCGGTCGCGCACGGGCAGCGGGCGCAGCTGGCCGTTGAGCGTGAACATCACCGTGCGCATGCCGCGCTGGTCCGGGTCCCCCACGCCCTCCATCCCGACGAGGAGCCCGACACCGCGGTCGAGGTGGATCGAGACCTCGGTGTCCTTGCGCATGCCGTACAGGTACGTCGCCGTGTCGAGCACGCTGACGTCGCCGTACTGCGCGCGGACCTGCTCCAGGTCCTTGGTTGGCCCCGGGAACAGCAGGTGGTTGAGGCGGTCGCGGCGCGTCGCGGAGTCGCCTGCGAGGTCCAGCCGGTCCTGCTCGGTCAGGGGCGTGGTGCGCCGGCGCGGGGTACGGCCCGCCAGCGCGCGCGTGCGGAACGGCTCGGGCCACCCGCCGGGCGGGTCGCCGAGCTCTCCGCCGAGGAAGCCGATGACGGAGTCGGGGATGTCGTACTCCGCCGGCTCGGCGGCGAAGTGCGCGGGGTCCGCGCCGCGGGCGACGAGGTGCAGGGCGAGGTCGCCCACCACCTTGCTCGACGGCGTGACCTTGACCAGCCGGCCGAGCAGGCGGTCCGCCGAGGCGTACATCGCCTCGATCTGCTCGAACCGGTCCCCCAGGCCCAGCGCGATCGCCTGCTGGCGCAGGTTGGACAGCTGACCCCCGGGGATCTCGTGGTCGTAGACCCGGCCCGTGGGGCCCGGCAGCCCGGACTCGAACGGCTTGTAGACGCGCCGCACGGCCTCCCAGTACGGCTCGAGGTCGCACACGGCCCGCAGGCTCAGGCCGGTGTCCCGCTCGGTGTGCTCGAGCGCCGCGACGAGCGCGGACATCGGCGGCTGGCTGGTCGTGCCCGCCATCGCGGCGCTCGCGACGTCCACCGCGTCCACGCCGGCGTCGACGGCCGCCATGAGGGTGGCCAGCTGGCCGCCCGCGGTGTCGTGCGTGTGCAGGTGCACGGGCAGGTCGAACCGCTCGCGCAGGGCCGTCACGAGGGTGCGCGCCGCGGTGGGGCGCAGCAGCCCGGCCATGTCCTTGATCGCGAGCACGTGCGCCCCCGCGGCGACGATCCGGTCCGCCAGACGCAGGTAGTAGTCGAGGGTGTAGAGGTCCTCGCCCGGGTCGGTGAGGTTGCCGGTGTAGCACAGCGCGACCTCGGCCAGCGCCGTGCCCGTCTCGCGGACGGCCTCGATCGCCGGTCGCATCTGCTCCACGTCGTTGAGCGCGTCGAAGATCCGGAAGATGTCGATCCCCGTGGCCGTCGCCTCGCGGACGAAGGCCTGGGTCACCTCGGTGGGGTACGGCGTGTAGCCCACGGTGTTGCGGCCCCGCAGCAGCATCTGCAGCGCGACGTTGGGCAGCACCTGGCGCATCGAGGCGAGCCGGTCCCACGGGTCCTCGCCGAGGAATCGGAGCGCGACGTCGTACGTCGCACCTCCCCATGCCTCGACGCTCAGCAGCTCTGGCGTCATCCGTGCGACGTACGGCGCTGCTGTGACCAGGTCGTAGGTGCGGACCCGGGTGGCCAGGAGCGACTGGTGCGCGTCGCGGAAGGTCGTGTCCGTCACGCCGACGGCGACCTGCTCGCGCAGCGACCGCGCGAAGCCCTCGGGGCCGAGCTCGAGGAGCCGCTGGCGGCTGCCCGCCGGCGCGGGGCCGCTGACGTCGAAGGTCGGCAGCTTGCGCTGGGGCTCGAGCACACCCACCGGGGAGCCGTGCGGTCGGTTGACCGTGACGTCCCCGAGGAAGTGCAGCAGCTTGGTGCCGCGGTCGGCGCTCTCCTTCGCAGCCAGCAGCGCAGGGCGCTCCTCGATGAACGACGTCGACAGGTCCCCCGCGACGAACTGCGGGTCCGCGAGGACGGCCTGGAGGAAGGGGATGTTGGTCCGGATGCCGCGGATGCGGAACTCGGCCAGCGCGCGCCGGGCCCGGCGCACCGCCGTCGGGAAGTCGCGCCCGCGGCAGGTGAGCTTGACGAGCATCGAGTCGAAGTGGCCGCTGATCTCGGCGCCGGCCGTGGCGGTCGCGCCGTCGAGGCGCACCCCCGCACCGCCCGGCGAGCGGTAGGCGACGACCCGGCCCGTGTCGGGGCGGAACCCGTTGGCCGGGTCCTCGGTGGTGATCCGGCACTGCAGGGCGAAGCCGTTGACCCGGACGGTCTCCTGGCGGATGCCCAGGCTCGCCAGCGTCTCCCCCGCGGCGATCCGCATCTGCGAGGACACGAGGTCGATGTCGGTGACCTCCTCGGTCACCGTGTGCTCGACCTGGATCCGCGGGTTCATCTCGATGAAGACGTGCTGGCCCGCCCGCTCCCCCTCGGTCGCGAGGAGGAACTCCACCGTCCCCGCGTTGACATAACCGATGCTCCTGGCGAACGCGACGGCGTCACGGCACAGCGCGTCCCGGATCGCCGGGTCGAGGTTGGGCGCCGGGGCGATCTCGATGACCTTCTGGTGACGGCGCTGCACCGAGCAGTCCCGCTCGAACAGGTGCACCACGTCGCCCGTGGCGTCCGCGAGGATCTGCACCTCGATGTGGCGCGGCCGCAGCACGGCCTGCTCGAGGAACACCGTGGGGTCGCCGAAAGCGCTGTCGGCCTCGCGCATCGCCGCGGCCAGGGCCCCGGGCAGCTCGGCCGGGGTGTCGACCTTGCGCATCCCCCGCCCGCCGCCGCCGGCGACGGCCTTGACGAACAACGGGAAGCCGACGGCCGCCGCCGCGGCGATGATCTCGTCCGGGTCGGCGGACGGCTCGCTCGAGGCGAGCACCGGGATCCCGGCGGCCTTCGCCGCGCGCAGCGCCGTGACCTTGTTGCCCGCCATGTCCAGCACGGCGGCCGGCGGGCCGATGAAGGTGATCCCGGCCTCCTCGCACGCGAGCGCCAGCGCCGGGTTCTCCGAGAGGAAGCCGTACCCGGGGTAGATCGCGTCGGCACCCGACTGCTGCGCCACCCGGATGATCTCGGCGATGTCGAGGTAGGCGCGCACCGGGTGGCCGGGCGTCCCGATGGGGTACGCCTCGTCGGCCTTGAGCCGGTGCTCCGAGTTGCGGTCCTCGTGCGGGAAGACGGCCACCGTCCGCGCGCCGAGCTCGTAGGCGGCACGGAAGCCACGTACGGCGATCTCAGCACGGTTCGCGACGAGCACCTTGGAGAACACGACTCACCTCATCCACGACGCGGGAACCGTTGACCGGCCCGGAAGGAGAACCGTAGCCCGAACGGCCGCGCATGGGACGAACGTCCGCGGGGCGGACGCCATCGGAGTCGTGGAGAACGTCAGCCCGCGGTGCGGGTGCGGCGCCTGCGGGCGAGCTCGTCGTCCGCGGTGACGTGCGGCGCGTCGTCGTCCGCGCGCACGGACGGCAGGGCGGCGAGGCTGCCCTCGACCTCGCGCCACACCCGCCCGACGGCGATGCCGAAGACCCCCTGGCCACCCTGGACGAGGTCGATGACCTCGTCGGCCGACGTGCACTCGTACACCGATGCGCCGTCGCTCATGAGCGTGATCTGCGCGAGGTCGTCGACACCGCGCTCGCGCAGGTGGCTCACGGCCGTGCGGATCTGCTGCAGCGAGACCCCGGTGTCGAGCAGGCGTTTGACGACCTTGAGCACGAGGATGTCGCGGAACGAGTAGAGCCGCTGCGTCCCGGACCCCGTGGCCGGTCGGATGGTGGGCTCGACCAGGCCGGTGCGGGCCCAGTAGTCGAGCTGCCGGTAGGTGATCCCTGCCGCACGGCAGGCCGTCGGGCCGCGGTAGCCGGTGGTGGTGTCGAGATCAGGGAGCTCGTCGCCGAAGAGCAGGCCCTGGGCCCGCTGCGGGATCCCGGGACGATCCAGCTGTTCCCCGGTCCCGTTCACCGGCAACTCCCCTCGGTCGATCCGCACTGCTGCTCCGCACCTGCGGGGGCCATGGATTCACTGGTCACGCTAGGCCCGTGGTCGTGGCGCGTCAACGACGCCACGCGGTACCCGCGCTTCGGCGTGTCGCACCGGTGTGTCTCATCCTCCACCTGAAGGTCACCCCGTCCCCGGCGGGGCGCCGGGGTCCTGTCCGCGGACGAAGTCCTCGGGGTCGACGGCGTCGAGGAAGGCCCGGAACTCGGCCACCTGCTCCTCCGGCGTGTGCTCTTGGACGGGCAGCCCCGCCTCCTCGAGCACGCCGGGGACGCATCGCACCGGGCAGCCCACCCGGACGGCTGTCGCGATGGCGTCGGACGCGCGCGAGTCCACCCGCGCGCCGTCCGCCAGCACGAGCGCGGCGTGGAAGACGCCGTCGAGCAGAGCCGTGACCTCGACGTGGGACAGGCGAACGCCGCACGCCTCCAGCACCGAGACGAGCAGGTCGTGGGTCATCGGGCGCGGTGAGCGCAGCCCGGCATGGCCCGCCGCGATGGCGGCACCCTCGACGGGCCCGACCACCACCGGCAGCAGCCGCCGGCCCTCGACGTCGAGCAGCAGCACCACCACCTGGTCGGGGTCGGACTGCCGACGTACCCCGAGGACCTCGAGCTCGACCAGGTCACCGCTCATGGCCCCACGCTACGTCGCGACGGGCCGGTGCCGCAGCCCGAACCGGGCGGGACGTCAGGACGTCAGGCCGGCGACGCCGGCGCGGACGAGAGCCGTGTGCAGGGTGCCGCACAGCTCGCCCACCTCCGCCGCGACGCTCGCGGCGTGCGCCTGGTGGGCCTGGACGGCACCGGTCCGGTGCCCGCGCAGCGGGGCGACGATCTGCTCGACGACGGAGACCTGACGGTCGGCCGCCGCACGGAACGAGCGCAGGTGCCGGGCCTCGACACCGTGCTCGGCCAGCGCCGCCGCCGCGAGCACGACGTCGTACGCCCAGGGGTCGAGGTGACCCGTGGGACCGGGGGTCAGCACGCCGGCCTCGACGAGATCTGCGACGAAGCCCGGCTCGACGTGGGCGGCCTCGGCCACCGCCTGCACCGACAACCGGCCGGCCAGCGCCGCGCCCGTACGCTCGCCGTCGGCCGCCGCGAGGCGCGGGGTGAGGAGCTCGGCCGCCTGTCCGCGGTCCAGGGCCGCGAGCTGCTCCCCGATCACCTTGAGGGGCAGATAGCTGTCGCGCTGCTGACGCAGGACGTAGCGCAGCCGTTCGACGTCGGCCCGGCTGTACTGCCGGTACCCGCCGGTGGTGCGGCGCGGCTCGACGAGGCCGTGCTCCTCGAGGAAGCGCAGCTTCGACGGCGTCAGGGTCGGGAAGTCGCCGCCCAGCTCCGCCAGGACGTCCGAGATCCGCATGCTCGGCTCGCGCGAGACGCCGTGCGGCCACGGCTCGACCAGCTGGGGGCGCGTCTCCTGCCCGACGTCGTGCCCCGGTCCCCGCCGGCCCTCGTGCGGCGACGCGCTGCGCGCGGTGGGGCTCACTGTCCCCGGTCCGCTGCCGCCGCGGCCGCACCGCGAGCCGGGCTGGGGTGGAACGTCATCCGGAACTTGCCGATCTGGACCTCGTCACCCGCACGGAGCAGCGCCCGTTCGATCCGCACGCGGTTGACGTAGGTGCCGTTGAGGGAGCCGACGTCACGCACGACGAAGCCCTCGACGTCCCTGAGGAACTCGACGTGCTTGCGCGAGACCGTCACGTCGTCGAGGAAGATGTCCGCGTCCGTCGCGCGGCCCGCCGTGGTGCGGTCGGCGTCGAGCAGGAACCGCGCGCCCGCGCTGGGCCCGCGCTGCATGAGCAGCAGGGCAGAGGTGGGCGGCAGGGCCGCCACCGCGGCGTGCTCCTCGGGGCCGAGGGGCCCGCCGGCGTCGACGTCTGCGGGGGGCACCTCACCGAAGGTGACGGTCGTGTCGGCCGAGAACCGCTGGTGCTCGGCGGGCTCGCGCTCGCTCATCGTTCCTCCTGCGGGACGTCCGGACCGGGATGCTCCCCTCACCCTATGCGGCCCGGCGCCGCACCGGCAGCCCGCACGTGGCGTTCAGCCGCCTTCCGGGACCGGGACGGGGGTGGCGAACCGTGGAGCGTCGATCTCCCGGACCGCCGTGACCTCGACGAGCTCGCTCGGGGACAGGTCAGCCGTGCCCGTCGCGTTGCGCACGGCGGCCAGGGCGCCACCCGGCATCTCGAGCGCCGGCGTGATGGTGTCGGGGTCGCCGATCGCGAGCCAGCGGTAGGGCGCGGTGAGCTCCGTGCCGTCGATCTCCACGCCGTCCGCCGTGTCGGCGATGTAGCTCGACGCGGTGATCCGTAGGTCGCCGATCTGGATCGCCTCCGCGCCGGCGTTGCGCAGCTCCTCGAGGATGTTGAGCAGCACGAAGGCCGGGATCCGCTCGTCGGGCTCACGGACGACGAGCTCGACGCCGGTCCCCTCGGCCGGGACACGACCCGCGAGGATGCCCTGCTCCTCGGCACGCGCCGCCGCGGCCTCGCGTGCCGCGCGCTCGGTGTCGCTGCCGGTCATGAGCTCCGTGCGCTGGGCGCGCAGGTCGGCGGCCTGCTGGTCGAGCTCCTCGGTGCGCTGGGTGACCTCGTCGAGGATCCGGACCAGCTCGTCCTGCCGCAGCCCGGACAGGTCGGACGACCTGTTCTGCTGCACCTGGACGACGATCGCGAAGCCGAGCAGCGCGGTGAGCAGACCGGCGAGCAGCTGGGCCCGGGTGGCCCGCGGCGCCAGCGAGCGGCCCAGCTCGCGCCATGCCGACCCCGGACCCTGCTCGTGCTCCGGCGCGGTGGCCGGGTCGCGGTGCTCGCCGCCCACGTCAGGCCTTGAAGAGGTGGCGGCGGATGGCCGCCGCGTTGGAGAAGATCCGGATGCCCAGGACGACCACCACGGCCGTGGACAGCTGCGTGCCGACCCCGAGCTGGTCCCCCAGGAAGACGATGAGCGCCGCGACGACGACGTTGGAGAGGAACGAGACGAGGAAGACGCGGTCGTCGAACGTGCGGTCCAGCAGCGCGCGCAGCCCGCCGAACAGGGCGTCGAGCGCCGCGACGACGGCGATCGGCAGGTACGGCGCGAGGGCAGACGGGACGGTCGGCTCGAGGACGAGCCCGATCACGGCCCCGAGGATGAGCCCGATGACGGCGATCATGGCGTACCTCCCTTCTCGCTCGGCAACGACGATGCCACATCGTCGGCCGGGGCCGCGGCATACCGCAGCGTGGTGCTACCCGCGCCGGGCAGCGTGAGCAGCTCGACGGCCCGCGTGGAGACGGCGATGTCGTAGGTCCCGGACAGCAGGGCGAGGTGGTTGGCGGCGCTCGTGCGCGCGAAGCCCGTCTGCATCGCGCGCACGTCGCCGATCGACTCGACCTCGTACGGGGCGACCAGCGGGGCGAGGTCGACGAGGATCGCCTGGCCGGCACCGCGGATGGCGGACAGGGCCGTCAGCCGGTGGCCGTTGATGGCGATCGCCTCCGCACCGGCGGCCCACAGCCCGTTGGTGACCACCTGCAGGTCGATGTCCTGGACGCGCGAGGCAGGGTCGACGTCGTCCGGGTCGGTCACCGGGGCGTCCTGCAGCTCGATGACCAGTCCGGGCCCCTCGACGGCGACGGCCCCGGACAGCAGCTCTGCCTCGGCGAGCTCGGCGAACAGGGTGGGGTTGGCCTCCGCCAGCGCGTCGGACTGCAGCTGGGCGATCTCGCCGGACACCGCGGCGTTGGCCTCGACGAGCGCCTGCGCCTGGGCCGTGCGGTCCGCGATCTCCGCGGCCAGGAGGTCCCGGGACTGCTGCGCCGAGGACTGCGGCGCGCGCAGGTTGGCGATCGCGCCCGCCGTCGTCAGACCGAGCGTCGCGGCGAGCAGCAGGTGCAGTGCCGACACGCCCCAGCGCTGCGGTCCGCTGCGGTCGACCCGGGGCCGGGCCGCGGCCTCGGCGTAGCCCGGGTCGACCGGGCGCGCGATCACCTCGTTGAGCAGCCCCATCGAGGCGTCCACCGCGCGGGCGGCGTGGCCGCCCCGTGCCGGGCTCACCCGGGTCCGACCGACCGGCGGTGGTCCCGCAGCGCACCGGCGGCCTGTCGCAGGTAGATCACCGCGGCGAACCAGTAGAGGCCGATCCCCCACCACGCGAAGGCCCAGCCGACCACCGCGGCGATGGTGCCGACGGGTCCAGCCCACTGCGCCAGGAGCAGCAGGGGGAAGGCGTACAGCAGCGCGAACGTGCCGGCCTTGCCGACGAAGTGCACCGGCAGCGGGCCGATCCGTGCGGAGAGCAGCACGGCCAGGACCAGCGTGAGCAGGACGTCGCGGCCGACGATCGCCACGAGGAGCCACAGCGGCACGACGTCGCGGATCGTCAGCACCACGAGGGTGACGAGGATGAAGAGGCGGTCCGCCGTCGGGTCGAGCAGCTCGCCGAGGCGGGTCTGCTGGTGCATCGATCGGGCCAGCGTGCCGTCGAGCCAGTCGCTCGCGGCCGAGACGGCCAGGACGACGAGGGCGGCGAGGTCCTGGCCCTGGACCAGCAGGACGGCGAAGACGGGCACCATGAGCAGGCGCACGCTGCTGATGACGTTGGGCAGCGTGAGGATGCGCGAGCGGTCCTGCTCGACGCGCGCGCCGTCGGACCGGGTGCTGCTCACGTTCCGCACCCCCACCATGACCGGATCCCCTGTGCCCCGATCCTAGGTCGCACGGCCGACCTCGACGGCGTCGGTTCCCGGCGCGTCCGCCGGCACGTGCCGGAACCGGACGGTGCGGGTGGCGGGGTCTGCCGTGACCAGCCGTACCCGCACGACGTCGCCCTGGGCCAGGTGGTCCTGCTCCAGGCGCGCCACGACCGCTGGCTCGTCCAGCTGGACGGTCCGCTCGTCGAGCACCACGCCGGAGAAGTCCTCGCCGACGCGCGGGGCGAGTGCCACGGCCTCGACGAGGTCGGTGCACGCGCGGTCCACGGCGGCACTGCGCCGTGCACCGCCCGCCATGGTGTCGCCGATCGCGGGGAGCGCCGCGCGGACCCACTCCGGGACGGGGCGCCCGGCATGGGCGGCGAGGCACACCTCGAGGCCGTACCGGTCGACCAGCCGGCGCAGCGGCGCCGTGACGTGGGCGTAGGCCGCTCCGACCGCCCCGTGCCCGGCGTCGATCGGGCGGGCACCGTCGAACGGGGTCCAGGCCGCCCCGCGGAACAGGCCGGTCGCGGCGGCGAGGAACGCGGCGCCCTGGGGGCGTGCGTGGTCGACGTCGCGCAGCACGGTGGCGTAGTCGGCGCCCCTGGGCCAGGGCACACCCAGGGCCAGCGCCTGGCGCCGCAGCCGTGCGAGGTCGTGGGGCTGCGCCGTCGGCATGGTCCGCAGCACGCCCACCCCGGCCTCGAGCATGATCGCCGCCGCCGCCATGCCCGTCATGAGGGAGATCTGGGCGTTGTGGTCCTCGATCGGCAGGGGGGCGCGGAAGGACAGCGCCCAGCCGCCGTCCGGGGTCTGGACGACCTCCTGCTCCGGCCGGCCGAGCGAGACGCCGCCGCGGGCCCGCTCCAGGGCGACGCGCCGCGACCCGATCTCGGACAGCAGGGCGAGCGGGTCGTCCGCCGGGACCCCGGCATCCAGCCGTCGCTGCTCGGTCGGGTAGTCGAGCTGGGCGCGGCTGCGCACGACGGCGCGCTCCACGGCGACGTCGAGCACGCCGCCGTCGGCGCCGAGCCGCAGGGTCCACACCACCGCGGGGCGGTCGTGCCCCGCTCGCAGCGAGGCCGCGTGCTCGCTGAGCACCGACGGGTACAGCGCCACGCGCGTGTCGGGGCAGTAGACGGTCATGACCCGTCGGTGGGCTGCCCGGTCGAGCGGGCCGCCGGGCCGCACGAAGACCGCCGTGTCCGCGATGGCGTAGCGCACGCGGTAGCCGGCGCCGTCCCGCGCCAGGTGCATCGCCTGGTCGAGGTCCGTCGAGCCGGGCGGGTCGAGCGTGACGAAGGGCACGTCGCGGAGGTCGGCGCGCCCGGCGCCGGTCGGGGCGAGGGCCGCAGCCTCCGCCTCCGCCAGCGCCTCCGGCTCGTGGTCCTCCTCGACCCCGAGCTCGACGCGGATCGCGGCGAAGCCCGCGCGGAGCACGGCCGGGGCGTCGGGAGCGTCCGGCGACGGTCGCAGGACTCGTCGCGGGGCGGGCACCGCTCCACTGTACGAGGCCGGTGGGATGCTGTGCGCATGCTCGAGCTGCTCACCGGAACCGGCCTCGCCACGGCAGCCGGCCTCAACGCCGCCCTGCCCCTGCTCGTCCTGGGTGTCCTGGACCGCTGGACGACACTCGTCGAGCTGCCGGCCGCCTGGGGGTGGCTCTCGGACCCGTGGGTGCTGGCCATCCTCGCCGCGCTCCTCCTCCTCGAGGTCGTCGCGGACAAGGTTCCCGGGCTGGACCACCTCAACGACGTCGTGCAGACCGTCGTGCGCCCGACGGCCGGCGGCCTGGCCTTCGGAGCCGGGTCGGGTGCCCAGACGGCAGCCGTCACGGACCCGGCGTCGTTCTTCACGTCGAACGCGTGGGTCCCGGTGGCGATCGGCGTCGTCATGGCGCTCGTGGTCCACACCGGCAAGGCGCTGAGCCGCCCCGTGGTCAACGTGGCGACCGCCGGCCTGGGGACGCCGGTGGTGAGCGCCGCCGAGGACGCGACCAGCCTCGCCCTGAGCCTGGCCGCCGTGCTGGTGCCGCTCCTCGTCATCGTGCTGCTCGGTGCGCTCGTCGTAGGGGCCGTGCGGCTGCGCCGTGGACGCGGCCGGCGCCGGGGCGGGCCCGGGTCTGGCACCGCGGACGCAGCGGACGACAGGGCGCGCGGACCGGCCGGCAGCGCCGCCTGATGCGGATCGGCGTCCATCTGGGCTACTGGTCGGCCGGCCCTCCGCCCGACGCGCTCGCGACGGTGCTCGCGGCCGAACGGCTCGGCCTCGCCTCGGTGTGGACCGCCGAGGCCTACGGGTCCGACGCGATCAGCCCGCTCGCGTGGTGGGGCAGCCGCACCGAGCGGGTACGGCTCGGCACCGCCGTGGCGCAGATGTCGGCTCGCGCCCCCGCGGCGACCGCGATGGCAGCCCTCACGCTCGACCACCTGTCCGGCGGACGGTTCACGCTGGGCCTTGGCGTCTCGGGACCCCAGGTGGTCGAGGGCTGGTACGGCGCCGACTTCGCGGCACCGCTCGCCAGGACGCGGCAGTACGTCGACATCGTGCGCCAGGTCCTCCGCCGCGAGGGCCCCGTGACCTCACCGGGCGGTGCCTACGCGCTGCCGCTGCCGGGTGGCACCGGTCTGGCCCGTGCCCTGCGCAGCACGGTCCACCCGCTGCGCTCCGACCTGCCCGTCCACCTCGCCGCACAGGGCCCCCGCACCGTCGCGCTCGCAGCGGAGATCGCCGACGGCTGGCTGCCGCTGTTCTACGCCCCGAGCGTCGACGGCTGGTACCGCGAGCTGCTCGCGGACGGCTTCGCGCGGCGCGACCCGCGGCTGGGCGGGCCCGAGCGGTTCGAGGTCAGCGCGACGGTGCCCCTGGTCGTGGACGACGACGTCGAACGTGCCGCCGACGCGGTGCGCCCGTTCGTGGCGCTCTACGTCGGCGGGATGGGCGCCCCGGGGGCGAACGCGCACCGCGCGATGCTCGAACGGCTGGGCTACGGCGAGGAGTGCGACCGGGTCGCGGAGCTGTTCCGCGCGGGTCGCCGTGCGGAGGCCGCCGCCGCGGTACCCACGGAGCTGGTCCAGGACATCGCGCTCGTGGGACCGCTGTCGGCCGTCCGGTCGCGCCTGGCGCTCTGGGACGAGACCGTGGTCACGACCGTCCTGGTCCAGGGCGACCTCGCGTCGCTCGAGGCCGTGGCCCCGCTGCAGACCCCGGAGGACCAGCATGACGACTGAACCGTCCGCTCCGCCGCCCGCGTCGTCCGGCGCGCCGTCCGCCCTGCCGGTGCGCCGCACCCAACGCCCGCACCGCGCAGCGGTGCTCGAGGATGCCGTCGCGCGGGCCGTGCTGCGGTTCTGGCGGCGTCGTGGGTGGCGCAGCCGCGTGCAGCCGTTCACGGGCTACGGGACGAACGGCTGGGTGCGCGTGCTCGCGCGCGTCGTCGTGGCACCCCCGGGCACGACGGCGGCACAGGACGCGCGGGAGGCCGCCCGACCGGCGCTGCGGGGGTGGCGCAGCTACCTCACCGTCGAGGTGCCGCACGCCGTGGTGACCGTGACGGTCGGCTCCGTGACCCACGAGGTCTCGGCCGATCGCGGCGGCTACGTCGACGCCGTGCTCCCCGCCGACCTGCCGCCCGGCCGGGCAACGGTCCGGGTGGCGGCGGGCGACGCTGCGGTGGCGGCGCCCGTCCTCGTGCTCGGCCCCGAGCCCCAGGTCGCCCTGCTCAGCGACATCGACGACACCGTGATGGTCACCGTCCTGCCGCGTCCGCTCGTCGCTGCGTGGAACGCGCTGGTGCTGCACGAGAACGCCCGCCGGGTGGTGCCGGGGATGGCGGAGCTGTACCGGCGGTGGGGAGCCGCCCACCCGGGCGCTGCGACCTTCTACCTGTCGACGGGCGCCTGGAACGCCGCGCCGGCGCTCGAGCGCTTCCTGGCTCGGCACGGGTACCCCGAGGGTCCGTTGCTGCTCACCGACTGGGGCCCCACCAACGCGGGCTGGTTCCGCAGCGGGCCGGAGCACAAGCGGACCTCCCTGGACCGGCTCATGGGCGAGCTGCCGCAGGTGCGCTGGGTGCTCGTCGGCGACGACGGGCAGCACGACCCGGAGGTCTACCGTGCGGCAGCCCGGACGCACCCCGGGCGGGTGGCCGCCATCGCGATCCGTCAGCTCACGCCGGCGGAGCAGCTCCTGGCCCACGGCACGCCGGTCCCGGAGAACCCTGCGCCGGCCCCGGGCCGCCCTGCAGCGTCGGACCCGGCGGCCCCGGACGTGCCGACGGTCCACGGCGCGGACGGCCACGAGCTCACCGTCCGGCTGCTCGACGCCGACCTCCTGTGACCCCTCCCCGCTCCCCCGCCACGGCGTCCTGGGGTCGCGGGGTCAGGCGGTCTCGGTGGCGATCGCCGTGACGAAGGCGTCGACGTCGGCCTCCGTCGTGTCGAACGAGCACATCCACCGCACCTCGCCCGTGGCGGCGTCCCAGTCGTAGAACCGGAACCGCTCGCGCAGGCGGTCGGCCGCGCCGGGCGGAAGGACGGCGAAGACCGCGTTGGCCTCGACCGGCCGGACCACCCGGACCCCCGGCAGGTTCGCGACGCCGTCGTGCAGGCGCCGGGCCATCGCGTTGGCGTGCCGCGCCGACCGCAGCCACAGGTCGCCGTCGTGCAGCGCGAGCAGCTGCGCCGAGAGGAAGCGCATCTTCGAGCCGAGCTGCATGTTCATCTTGCGCAGGTAGATGAGGCCGCTCGAGGCGGCGGCGTCGAGCACGACGACGGCCTCGGCGCCCAGCGCGCCGTTCTTCGTCCCGCCGAACGACACGACGTCCACGCCGACGTCCGTGGTGAACGCCCGCAGCGGCAGGTCGAGGCTCGCCGCGGCGTTGGCGATCCGGGCGCCGTCGAGGTGCACCCGCATGCCGCGGGCGTGCGCGTGCTCGGTCAGCGCGGCGATCTGCGCGGGGGTGTAGACCGTGCCGAGCTCGGTGCTCTGGGTGATCGAGACCACGAGCGGCTGGGCCCGGTGCTCGTCGCCCCAGCCGTGAGCCTGCCGGTCCACCAGCTCCGGGGTGAGCCGCCCGTCGGGCGTGGGCACCGGCAGCAGCTTGATCCCCGCGACCCGCTCCGGCGCGCCGTTCTCGTCGACGTTGATGTGCGCCGTCTCCGCGCAGATCGCCGCCCCCCATGGCGGCAGCATCGACTGCAGGGCGAGCACGTTGGCGCCCGTGCCGTTGAACACGGGGAACACCTCGACCGCGCGGCCGAAGTGCCCGTGCATCACCTCGCCGAGCCGCTCGGTGTAGACGTCCTCACCGTAGGAGACCTGATGGCCCCCGTTGGCCGCGGCCAGCGCGGCGAGGACCTCGGGGTGCACCCCGGCGTAGTTGTCCGAGGCGAACCCCCGGCTGGCGATGTCGTGGAGCGTCACCCGAGGCATCCTGCCACCGCGGACGGGCCGCTCACGCCTCGTCTGCCGTGGTCCCCGTGATGCCGCTGGTCGACGCGACGACGTCGCCGATCTTGCGGCTCAGCGCCTCGTAGAACATCGACAGCGGGAACTCGTCCGGCAGCAGCGCGTCCGTCAGCCCACCCAGCGGGCCGTCCAGCGGCAGCGCGTCCGGTCCCTTGGCCCACATGGAGGTGGGGTGCGGCGTGAGCGTCGCCGCGACGAGCTGGTACGCGGCGAGCCAGTGGGCGACCTTCGGCCGGTCGATCGAGCGCCAGTACAGGTCCTCGATCTCCGCGCCCAGAGCGAGCACGACGTCGGGCACGCGGTCCCAGTCCACCGACAGCCGGTTGTCGGTCCAGTGCAGCACGTGGTGCTGGTGCAGCCACGCGAAGAGCAGCTGGCCGGCCAGGCCGTCGTAGTTGCGCACGCGGCTGCCCGTCACGGCGAACCGGAAGATCCGGTCGAAGATCACGCCGTACTGGACGAGGCGCGCGTGCGGCACGCCCTGGGCCTCGAGCCGCACCGACTCGCGGAACGCCGTGAGGTCGCAGCGCAGCTCCTCGAGGGCGTAGAGGAAGTACGGCATGCGCTGCTTGATCATGAACGGGTCGAACGGCAGGTCGCCGCGCATGTGCGTGCGGTCGTGGATGAGGTCCCACAGGACGAACGTCTCCTCGGCGAGCTCCTGGTCGGCCAGGAGCCGGGCGGCGTCCGGCGGCAGGGCCAGGCCCGTGGTCCGGGCCGCGACGCTCACGACGCGGCGGAACCGCGCCGCCTCGCGGTCCGCGAAGATCGCACCCCAGGTGAACGCCGGGACGGACCGCATGGCGACCGTCTCGGGGAAGAGCACGGCCGCGTTGGTGTCGTACCCCGCGGTGAAGCCGAGGAAGCGCACGGGGACGAAGAGCTTGTTGCTGTAGTCGCCGGCCTCGAGCCGCGCCACGAGGTCGGGCCAGACGACCTCGAGGAGCACGGCCTCGAGGTGCCGGTCGCGGCTGCCGTTCTGGGTGTACATGGGGAAGACGACGAGGTGCACGAGACCGTCGACGCGCTGGCTCGCCGGGGCGAAGGCGAGGATCGAGTCGAGGAAGTCCGGCACCCCCAGGCCGTCGTCGACCCACCGGTGCAGGTCTGCCACGACGGCCTCGAGGTAGGCGGCGTCGTGCGGGACGTGCCGGCTCAGCACGCCGACGTGTCCGGCGATCTCCCGGACCAGCCCCGCGGCCGCCGCGCGGTCGGCCTCGGGCACCGAGCCGTCTGCCTCCTGGAGCGGCTGGAGGGCCGTGATCGCCGCGACGAGCGCCGGCCATGCCGGGTCGGCCGCCGCGCCGACGTCGGCGCGGCGCGGTCGACCGGCCGCGCTCACCTGCGGCGCGGCCCAGGTGAGCAGGTTGTGCGTCAGCGCGACGTCGTCCGCGAGGTCGGCGGCCACGACGGCGACGCGGGCCCCCGACGGCAGCACGCCGACCGCGGCGACGTGGGCGCCGTCCGCCGTGCGCAGGAAGCCTCCGCCGTCCGGCCCCGTCACGCGGGCCCCGGCGGTGCCGCTGGGCTCGACCACGCGCGCGAGCAGGTCCACCGGAGCCGCTGGGCCCGCCAGACCGGTGCGGTCGGGGTGCAGCGGCCCGGGCTCCGGGGGCCGCGGCGCGACGATGATCCCTGCCTGACCGGCCAGCTCGAGGAGCTCTGGCCGCCACGCTCCCCCGCCGACCACCACGAGGCCGGCCCCCGCGGCCAGCGCTGCCCGGTGCCGGTCGTCGAGCGCGGTCCCCGGCGTGACGAGCAGCACGTCCGGCAGGCCAGAGCCCGTGGGCAGGTCCGACACGTCCGGGCCGCCGGGGCGCCTGACCTGGGGGAAGCGAGCCGTCATGGGGCACCGTCCGTTCGCGCTCGGGCGCCGGTGGGCGCAGCCTTGTTACTGCACGGTACGTTCGGCCGGGCCGACGGGTCAACGGCACCTGCGTACAGTTCTGGGGCCAGCCCGCACCACGACTCCCCGAGGCCATGACCCACGACGACGCCCAGCCAGACGACGCCCAGCCCGACGACGGCGGACCCGACGACGGCCTGCCCCCGGACGACCTCGCGCACGCCCTGGACGTGCTGCACCGGGCCGAGCAGCTGGACCCGGACCACCCGGACGCGCTCGCCCTGCGGCGCGCGACGGCGCGCCTGTTCAAGGCCGTGAAGAAGCAGCGGCGCACGGACCGGCGCGCCGCGGTCAGCGCGGCGGACGCCGCCGTGGTGGCCGCAACCGCGACCGGCTCGCCGCGCCGGATCGACGACGAGACCGCCGGCCTGCCGCTGGTCTCACAGGTGCCGGGGGCCAGTGCGGGCTCGCTGCTGCGCCCGCGCGCCTGCTACGTGTGCAAGGAGCCGTACACGCAGGTCGACGCGTTCTACCACCAGCTGTGCCCCGGGTGTGCGGCGCTGCACCACGCCAAGCGGGACGCCCGCACCGACCTGACCGGCCGCCGCGCGCTGCTCACCGGTGGCCGGGCCAAGATCGGCATGTACATCGCGCTGCGGCTGCTGCGGGACGGCGCCCACACGACGATCACCACGCGCTTCCCGCGCGACGCGGTCCGTCGGTTCTCGGCGATGCCGGACGCAGGCGACTGGCTGCACCGGCTCACCGTCGTCGGTCTCGACCTGCGCGACCCGGCCCAGGTCGTGGCGCTGGCAGACGAGGTCGCGGCGGCCGGCCCGCTGGACATCCTCATCAACAACGCGGCGCAGACGGTGCGCCGTTCGCCCGGCGCGTACGCCCCGCTGGCGCAGGCGGAGCTCGCTCCCCTGCCCGACGGTCCGCTGCCGCACCTCGTGACGTTCGAGCACGCCAGCGACGCGCACCCCGCCGCGCTGGTGGGCTCGGTCGGCACGCACGCCGTCGCGCACCACGACGGCGACGCCGCCGAGGCCGTCGCCCGGGCCGGGCACCTCACGGCCGAGGCCCTGGCCGGCGGCTCCACCTCCCTGGCCCGGCTCGCGGCGGGCGACGCGATCGACGCGGGCGGCCTGGTCCCCGACCTGCACCACACCAACAGCTGGGTGGCCACCGTCGACCAGGTCGACGCGCTCGAGATGCTCGAGGTCCAGCTGTGCAACATGACGGCACCCTTCATCCTCGTCAGCCGGCTGCGGCCCAGCCTCGCGGCGTCCCCAGCGCGGCGCACGTACGTGGTCAACGTCTCGGCGATGGAGGGCGTCTTCGCCCGCGGGTACAAGGGCCCCGGGCACCCGCACACCAACATGGCCAAGGCCGCGGTCAACATGCTCACCCGGACCAGCGCTGCGGAGCTCGCCACCGACGGCATCCTCATGACGAGCGTCGACACCGGCTGGATCACGGACGAGCGGCCGCACCCGACGAAGGTGCGGCTCGCCGAGGAGGGCTTCCACGCGCCCCTCGACCTCGTCGACGGCGCAGCCCGGGTGTACGACCCCGTGGTGCGCGGTGAGGCCGGCGAGGATCTCTACGGCGTGTTTCTCAAGGACTACAAGCCTGCCGCCTGGTGATGACTGGTACAAGGGTGTCGGCGGTCACCCGAGGGCTCCGACCGCCGCGACGCGGCGCCCGCTAGACTACGGGCGTCGCTCCTCCCTGTGTGTGACCGCCGAACGTGGGCGGACCGTGTGCAGCCGGCTGTTCGCCGGCGGATCGAGAGTTCGGGATGCGACCCCCGGCCGTCCGGCCGCGCTCCCCCTCGACCGACAGGACCCCATGTCGCACGACGCTGCCATCACGCCCACCCCCGTCACCGACGACCCCGAGCTCGACCTCGTCGACCTCGGGCTGCCCGAGCCGCTGCTGCGCGCGGTGCTCGACCTCGGCTTCACGCGCCCCACGCCCATCCAGTCGGCCGCGATCCCGCCGCTGCTCGCCGGGCGCGACCTCACGGGCGTGGCCCAGACCGGCACGGGCAAGACCGCGGCCTTCGGTCTCCCGCTGCTCGCGGCCGTCGACCCGGAGCTCGGCCAGGTCCAGGCGCTCGTGCTCACCCCGACGCGCGAGCTGGCGATGCAGGTCGCCGAGGCGCTCGAGTCCTTCGCCACCAACCTGCCGGGCGTGGGCATCGTCGCGGTCTACGGCGGCTCGCCCTTCCTGCCGCAGCAGCGCGCCCTCGCGCGCGGCGCCCAGGTGGTCGTCGGCACCCCGGGACGCGTCATGGACCACCTCAACCGGCACACGCTGCGGTTCGACGCGATGCGCTTCGTCGTGCTCGACGAGGCCGACGAGATGCTGCGGATGGGCTTCGCGGAGGACGTCGACACGATCCTGTCCCAGGCACCCGTGCCGCGTCAGGTGGCGCTCTTCTCCGCCACGATGCCGCCGCCCATCGTCCGCGTGGCCAACGCCCACCTCACCGATCCGGTGCAGATCGCCACGTCGCGGCAGTCCTCGACCGTGACCAACGTGCGCCAGACGTACGCCGTCGTGCCCTTCCGGCACAAGATCGGCGCGCTGACGCGCGTGCTGGCCACGTCCGACGCCGATGCGGCCATCGTCTTCTGCCGCACGCGCGGCGCGGCGGAGGAGGTCGGCACCGAGCTCGTCTCGCGCGGGATCTCCGCGGCGACGATCTCCGGCGACGTCGCCCAGAAGGACCGAGAGAAGATCGTCGAGCGGCTGCGCGGCGGGACGCTCGACGTGCTCGTCGCGACGGACGTGGCAGCCCGTGGCCTCGACGTCGAGCGGGTGGGCCTCGTGGTCAACTTCGACGTGCCCGGCGAGCCCGAGGCGTACGTCCACCGCATCGGGCGGACCGGTCGCGCCGGCCGCTCGGGCGTCGCGCTGACCTTCGTCACGCCCAACGAGCAGGGCCGCCTCCGTGCCATCGAGCGCACCATCCGCCAGCGGCTCGAGGAGGTCGCCGTGCCCTCGCCGGCCGACGTCTCGTCGCACCGCGTCGCCGCGCTGCTGCGCAAGACCCCGGAGCGGGTCGAGGCCGGCCGCCTGCACGTGTACCGCGACGCCGTCGCGGCCTTCCTCGCCGAGCACCCGATGGAGCCGCTCGAGCTCGTCGCGGTCCTCGCTGCGCTCGCCGTGGGCGACGACGGCCCCTCGTCGCAGGTGGTCGAGGAGATCGAGCCGGCCGTGCTGCAGAAGGTGCGCGGCGCCGAGCGGGCGTCGGACGGCCGGATCTCCTTCACGAGCGAGGAGCGGGCTCGCACCAAGGCCCTGCGGCCCGTGGTGGGGACGCGCTACCGCGTCGCCGTGGGCCACACCCATGGCGCACGCCCCGAGGCGATCGTCGGCGCCATCACGGGCGAGGGCGGCCTGACCGGCAAGGATCTCGGCAAGATCGACATCTTCGCGACGTTCAGCCTCGTCGAGATCACCACGGAGCTGTCCGCCGAGGCGTTCCGGCGCATCGGTGGCGCGCGCGTCGCCGGCCGACCGCTGCGCATCGCGCCCGACACCGGCCCGCGCGTCCACTCCGCCGCGCGGAGCACCGCGCACCCCGGCACGCACCACCGCGGCGCGCCGCGCAGCTGACGGGGCGCCACCTCAGGGCTGCGTGCACCGCTCGGCGGGGATGAGCGCCTGCGGACCCTGCTGGTAGGCGTCGAGGAAGGCCTCGAGGCGCTCGTCCGACGTGTCGTCGAGCTGCAGCTGCAGGCCCCACGCTGATGCGACGACGGCGCTGGGCAGCCCCGGCATCGGGCTGGCGAGCAGGAAGTCGTGCCGGGGAGCCAGCGCCTGCAGCACCGCGAGGTCCGCCTCGGGCAGGTCCGGGTCGAACGTCACCCAGACGGCCCCCCGGGCGAGGGTCGCGACGGCGCGCTCCGGGGAGACCTCCCTGGTGTGGACGCCGCACGCGATCGGGGACCGCGAGAAGTCGCCGCCGACGGGCGGTGTCTGCGCGTACTCGACGTGGCCCGGCACGGGCCGGCCCGTGGTGCCCGCGAACTCGACGACCCCGTCGATCGGCTCGGGCTCGACCGCACGCGGACCGCGCTCGCCCAGGAGCAGCACGACGGCGGGAACCACCACGAGCACGGCGGCAACGGCGGCGATCATGACGATCCGGCGAGCACGGCGCCGCTCGGCGGCACGCCGACGCTCCTCGAGCTCGCGCATCCGCTCGACGTGCGCGGCCGACGGCTCGCTTCGAGGTCTCACCGGCCGCTCCCGCGCGTCACACCGCACCGGGCGGCGCGGCGACAGGACCTTCGTCCCAGGTGCGAGGATACGTCGCCGGGGCGGCGCGGCGGCTCAGCGCGCGTTCGCCCGCTCGGCGAGCTGACGCCGCTGCTCGCGCAGCACGAAGCGGAAGAGCTCGTCGTGCTCGCGCTCGGTCGCACCCTCGAACCGGCAGCCGTAGGCGAAGCCGCCCCGGATCTCCTCGGCCCGCAGCACCTCGACCACCAGGTCGATCGGCCGGCCCGTCGCCGTGAAGACCACGGCCCACCGGGTCCCGATCGCGACGACCGCCTCGGTGCGCACGCGCATGCCGTGGGCCGAGACGTCGATGACCAGGACGTCGATCGGCTCGAACTCCACGACGTCCCTGCCCTCGAGCGCGTGACCGATCTGCATCGGGATCGCCGTGGGCACGCGGAGGGCGGCGCGCTGCTGGACCACCGTGCGCAGCGCCAGGTTCGACAGGCCGATGCGCCGCGCGGCGCTGAACGCCACGACGGCGTCGTAGGTCATCGAGCCACGGTCCGCGCTGAGCACCTGGACGACAGCGGGGTCCCCCGGCTGCAGCCACATCCCCGTGAAGGTCTTCGCCTCGACGACGAGGGACGTGCCGTCGTGCTCGCGCACGAACCCGCGCGCGAGCAGCTCTCCGCTGCCTGCGTGCACGAGGCACGGCTCCAGCTCCAACGCCACGACGCCCACTTCCCACCGGACACCCGGCGCCTGCGTGCACCACACGAACGGGGCGATCCTACGACCTCGGCGCGCGCGGCCGGCCGAGGCACCACCGTCAGTCGTGGCTCGCGGGCTCCGGCTCGTCGCCCGCCGCGTGGCGGGCCAGCACGAAGGTGAGGTCGGAGAGCCGGTTGAGATAGCGCAGGGCCGTGACGCTGACGAGGTGACCCTCCTCCTGCGCGTGCACCACGTGCCGCTCGGCGCGTCGCACCACGGTGCGCGCGTGGTCGAGCGCAGCCGACGTCGGGCCAGAGCCGGGCACCACGAAGACCGGTCGCAGGGGGCGCTCCGCCACGAGTCGGTCGATGAGCGCCTCGAGACCCTCGACCATCTCGGCCGTGGTCAGCGAGATGCCGGCCGTGAGCCGGTCGCGGTGCTCGGGGTTCGTCGCGAGGTCCGCAGCGACGACGAAGAGCTCGCGCTGACGGTCGAGCACGATCTGCGCGAGGACGGCGTCCTGGGTGCCGGCCCGCGCGAGGCCCAGCACCGCGACGGCCTCGTCGATGTCGCCGCACGCGTCGACGAGCGTGTCGGCCTTGGACACCCTGCCGCCGAGGAACAGCCCCGTCGTCCCGTCGTCGCCCGCCCTGGTGTAGATCTTCACCGGCTGCCGCCCTCCGTCGCCCGCCCCGCGTGGGGCCGGGCCCAGCGTGCCATGCCGCGACCGGCGCCGCCGCCGCGTCCGGCGACGCCCCGCGACGCGGTACCGTTGCTGCGCCGCACGTTGCGGCACCTCTTGCAGCACGTCCCGCAGTCCAGGGGAAGCCGGTCAGAACCCGGCGCTGACCCGCAACCGTAGGTCGGACACCAGTCCGACGAGCCGGAGCACCTGGGTAGGACGAGAGGCTCCTTCCGTCGAGGCATACGGGACGGAGCCCGGGTCGCGACAGCGGCGCGTGGCGGTCACGTCATGGGCCCGGATCGGGGCACGGGTCCGTCCACGGACCGCTCAGAAAGAGGCATCCATGCACCTGAACTCCCTGCGAGCCCGTGTGAGCGCACTGCTGCTCGTCACCGCCGCCGCCACCCTCCTGCCCTCCGCAGCCCAGGCCGCCCAGCCGGCCCAGGTGCCGGACGGCGCCTGCACGGACCCGACCGGGGTCACCGTCGTCGTCGACCTCACGGACCTGGGGGGCGAGATCGAGGTCGGCTGCGCGGTCGCGCCGGCAACGGGCACCGCGGCGCTGCAGGCCGCCGGGTTCGTCGACACGCGCGACGCGTCCGGGCTGATCTGCGCCATCGACGCGCTCCCCGACCCGTGCCCCGCGACCTTCGAGGGCTCCTACTGGTCCTACTGGTACGCCACCCCCGGCGGCGAGTGGCAGAGCTACCTGGAGGGCTCGGACACGGCCGTGCCCGCCCCGGGAGCGGTCGAGGGCTGGCGCTACTCCGACGGCTCCGCCGGTCCGGGGATCGTCCCGCCCGGCGCGACCGACGAGGCGACCGTCGGCGAGACCGATGAGGCCACCGAGGAGGAGGCGGAGGAGTCCGCCGAGGCGACAGAGGAGGTCACCGCGGTGACCACCGATCCCGTGGAGCCCGCAGGCGACGTCACCCCCCTCGTCGTGGCGGGGATCGGCGTCGTGGCGCTCGCCGGTCTCGCCGGTGTGCTGCTGGTCCGCCGTCGGCGCACGTTGCACCAGGACTGAGATGCACCCGTTGGCGTGGTGGGCGTGGGCTCTCGGGCTCGCCGTCGCCACCACGCGGAGCACGAGCACCGTGGTGACCGGGCTGGTCCTGGTCACCACGGTGGTCGTCGTGCTCACCTGCCGCACCGACACGCCCTGGGGCCGGGCCTTCACCGGGTACCTCGTCCTGGCGGGCGCCGTCGTGGTCGTGCGGCTGGCCTTCCACGTCGTCGTGGGCATCAAGGGACCCGGCCGCGTGCTGCTCGACCTGCCCTCGATCGCCCTGCCAGGGTGGGCGGCCGGCGTCGAGCTGCTGGGTCCCGTCACCCTGCCCGGCGTGCTCATCGCGCTGGCAGCCGGGCTGCGGCTCGCGGCGCTCATCGTGTGCTTCGGTGCCGCGAACGCCCTGGCCAACCCCAAGCGTGCGCTGCGCTCCCTCCCGTCGTCCCTGCACCAGCTCGGCACCGCCGTGGTGATCGCGGTCAGTGCGGCGCCCCAGCTCGTCGCGTCGGCCGCCGGGGTGCGCCGGGCACAACGCCTGCGCGGCATCGACGGGCGTGGCGTCCGCGTCGCCCTCGCGACCGCCGTCCCCGTGCTCGCGGACGCTCTCGACCGCTCCCAGGCACTTGCGGCGTCGATGGACGTGCGCGGCTACGCCAGGACGCTGCCGGGCAGCACGGACCGGCGCGTCGGCACCCTGCTCGCGACGGCGCTGCTCGCCGCGGCACTCGGCTCCTACGGGCTGCTCGACGGAGCGTCCCCGTCGTGGATGGGTGTGCCCGTGCTCGTGCTCGGCAGCCTTGCCGCCGTGCTCGGCACGGTGCTGGCGGGCCGCCGCGTACGTCGCAGCCGCTACCGACCCGACCCGTGGCGTGCGCAGGAGTCGGTCGTCGCGGCGAGCGGCGCGCTGGCGACCGCTGCGCTGCTCACCGCTGGCCGTGGCACCACAGCCCCCGTCGGGCTCCTCGCGCTCGGCGCCGTCCTGGCGCTGCTGCCCATCCTCGTGCACCGCCGCTCGTGGACCGCGTGGGGGGTGGGCGCGTGATCGTCCTGGACCGCGTGACGGTCACCTACGCCGGCGCGGCCGCGCCGGCCCTGCGCGACGTCTCACTCCGCGTGGGCGAGGGCGAGCTCTGCCTCGTGGTCGGACCCACCGGAGCCGGCAAGTCCACGCTGCTGCGCACGGTGTGCGGGCTGGTGCCCCACTTCACGGGTGGCCTGGTGCAGGGGAGCGTCCTGGTCGCCGGCCGCGACACGCGGGACCACCTGCCGCGCGACCTCGCGGACGTCGTCGGCGTCGTGGTGCAGGACCCTGCGGCCGGGTTCGTGACGGACACCGTCGAGGAGGAGCTCGCCTACGCCATGGAGCAGCTGGGGCTGCCCGCCGCGGTGATGCGCACCCGCGTCGAGGAGGTGCTCGACCTGCTCGGCCTCGTCGACCTGCGGACCGCGCCCCTCGCCGACCTCTCGGGCGGCGAGCAGCAGCGGGTCGCCATCGGCGCGGTGCTCACCGCCCATCCGCGGCTCCTCGTGCTGGACGAGCCCACCTCGGCGCTCGACCCCGCGGCCGCGGAGGACGTCCTGGCGGCCCTGACGCGCCTGGTCCACGACCTCGGCATGACGGTGCTGCTCGCCGAGCACCGGCTCGAGCGCGTGCTCCAGTACGCGGACCGCGTGGTCGCGGTCGCCCCGGACGGCACGGTGAGCGACGGCACCCCCGCCGACGTCATGGCCAGCAGCGTGGTGGCGCCGCCGATCGTCGAGCTGGCTCGCGTCGCCGGCTGGGACCCCGTCCCGCTGTCCGTGCGCGACGCGCGCCGGGTGGCCGGACCGCTGCGTGCGCGCCTCGACGGCGCCGCGGCGGCACGTCCCGCTCCGCTGGGCGCGGCCGGCTCGGGCCTGGTCGAGCTCGCGGCGCGCGGGGTGCACGTGCGCTACCCGCGGTCCTGGGCGGTGCGGGGCGTCGACCTCGCGCTGCGCGCCGGTGAGGTCACCGCGCTCATGGGACGCAACGGTGCGGGCAAGTCGTCCCTGCTGTGGGCCCTTGCCGGTGCGGGGCCCCGTGCCGCCGGCTCCGTGCTCGTGGGCGGCACGGACCCCGCGACCGTCCGCCCGCGCGACGCCAGACGCCTCGTCGCGCTCGTGCCCCAGAACCCCCAGGACCTGCTGTACCTGGAGACGGTCGAGGCCGAGTGCCGCGCGTCGGACCTGCAGGTCGCCGACCCCGGGCGCACCGCCGCGGTGCTCGCGGGGCTCGCGGCCGTGCCAGACGACGCCCACCCGCGCGACCTGTCCGAGGGCCAGCGGCTCGCGCTCGTGCTCGCCATCCAGCTCGCCGCGCGTCCCCGCGTGCTGCTGCTCGACGAGCCGACCCGCGGCCTGGACTACGCGGCGAAGCGTCGCCTGACGGCAGCACTCGTGCGGCACGCCCACGCCGGCGGTGCCGTGCTGCTGTCCAGCCACGACGTCGAGTTCGTCGCCGAGACCGCCGCCCGGGTCATGGTCCTCGCCGGCGGGGAGGTGGTGGCGGACGGCACGGCGCGCGACGTGCTGGTCGCCTCGCCCACGTTCGCGCCGCAGACCGCCAAGATCCTGCACCCCGTCGAGCTCCTCACCGTCGCGGCGGTCCGGGCGGCGCTGGCGGCGACGGCGTGATCGGCCGTGACGTGACCGGCCGTGACGTGACCGGCGGCGCGAGCGACGACGGCGCACGCCGGCGTCCCGCGCTGCCGCTCGTGCCCCGCACGGCCCTCGCCCTGGTGCTGGCCAGCGTCGCCGGCGGCATCGCGTTCACCTGGCCGCTGCTCGTCGCCCCGACCAGCGGGCTCGCGCACGGCACCGACGCGCCACTGGTCCTCGCTGGGGTGCTCGTCGCCGTCATGGTCGTCGTGCTCGTGGCCCTCGGCGAGCGCGGGATCGACGTCAAGGCCGTCGCGCTGCTGGGACTGCTCTCGGCCGTCGGCGCGGTGCTGCGGCCCCTGTCGGCCGGCACCGCCGGCATCGAGCTGGTGTTCACGGTCATCGTGCTGGGCGGGCGCGTGCTGGGCCCGGGTTTCGGCTTCGCCCTCGGCTCGACGACGCTGTTCACCTCGGCGCTGCTCACCGGCGGTGTGGGTCCGTGGCTGCCCTTCCAGATGCTCGGCGCCTCGTGGGTGGGGCTGGGTGCCGGGCTGCTGCCCGGCGCGGTCCGCGGGCGACGCGAGGTCGGGCTCCTGGCGGGCTACGGCATCGTCGCGGCGCTCGCCTTCGGCCTGGCGATGAACCTGTCCTTCTGGCCCTTCCAGCTGGGCGGCGGGACCGGCCTGTCCTTCGTCGCCGGCGACCCCGTGGTCGACAACCTGCGACGGTTCGCGCTCTACTCCGCCGCCACGTCGTTGGGGTGGGACGTCGGACGCGCGATCACCACGGCGGTGGGGATCGCGCTCGTCGGGCGTCCGGTGCTGGCAGCGCTGCGTCGCACGGCGGGACGCGCCGGGTTCGGCCCTCCGGCCTGATCCCCCACCGGGGCCGTCCCCGCCTCGGGATGGCCGCGACACGCCGACCGCGCATGTCGTCCCGGTGCGTCATCGACCGGGCCCACGGTCCTGGCCTGCGGCTTCGTCCGGCCGGGCGGCGGGCGGGGCCCGTGGGGGAAAGATCTTGTCTCACCCACTACATATAGTGGTCACATGCTTGTACGGTAGGCACCCGTAGTGGTGAGTGCCGCAACGTCGCGGGCACCACGGCCACGACCCACCGACCTCGCGCGGCTCGAGCAGCGCATCCTGGCAGCACGCACGGCACGACCAGCACGGCACAGACGAACGACGGACAACGGCCATCGCGCCGGCACGACACGGCTGAAGGAGAACGTCATGACGCAGACCTCGGAGAACACCGGCAAGGGAGCCGCGCGAGGCGCACGCTCGCGCAAGCGCGGGGTGACGTTCGAGCGGGTCTTCACGACCGCTGGCGTCCACCCGTACGACGACGTCGCCTGGGAGCGTCGCGACGTCGTGCAGACCAACTGGAAGTCCGGCGAGACGATCTTCGAGCAGAAGGGCGTCGAGTTCCCCGCGTCCTGGTCGATCAACGCGACGACGATCGTCACCACCAAGTACTTCCGCGGTGCCGTCGGCTCGGCCACGCGCGAGTCGAGCCTCAAGCAGCTCATCGACCGGGTGGTTCTCACGTACACCAAGGCCGGCCGCGACTTCGGCTACTTCTCCTCCGACGAGGAGGCGCTCATCTTCGAGCACGAGCTGACCTGGATGCTGCTGCACCAGGTGTTCTCGTTCAACTCCCCCGTGTGGTTCAACGTCGGCACCCCGTCGCCGCAGCAGGTCAGCGCGTGCTTCATCCTGTCGGTCGACGACACGATGGACTCGATCCTCAACTGGTACCGCGAGGAGGGGATGATCTTCAAGGGCGGCTCGGGCGCGGGCCTGAACCTGTCCCGGATCCGCTCGTCGAAGGAGCTGCTGTCCTCCGGCGGCACCGCGAGCGGCCCCATCTCCTTCATGCGCGGAGCGGACGCCAGCGCCGGCACCATCAAGTCGGGTGGCGCCACGCGTCGCGCGGCCAAGATGGTCGTGCTCGACGTCGACCACCCCGACATCGAGGAGTTCGTCCAGACCAAGGCGCGCGAGGAGGACAAGATCCGCGCCCTGCGCGACGCCGGGTTCGACATGGACCTGGGCGGCAAGGACATCGTCTCGGTCCAGTACCAGAACGCGAACAACTCGGTGCGCGTCAGCGACGAGTTCATGCAGGCCGTCTCCGACGGCACCGCGTTCGCCCTGCGGGCGCGCGCCGACGGCTCGGTGGTGGAGACCGTCGACGCCAAGGGGCTGTTCCGCAAGATCGCCACGGCGGCGTGGGAGTGTGCCGACCCGGGCATCCAGTACGACGGGACCATCAACGACTGGCACACCAGCCCCGAGGCCGGCCGGATCAACGCGTCCAACCCCTGCAGCGAGTACATGCACCTCGACAACTCCTCGTGCAACCTCGCGTCGCTCAACCTCATGTCGTTCCTGCGCGAGGACGACACGTTCGACGTCGAGCGGTTCGAGAAGGCCGTCGAGCTCGTCATCACCGCGATGGACATCTCCATCTGCTTCGCGGACTTCCCCACCGAGGCGATCGGCGTCACGACGCGCGCCTACCGCCAGCTGGGCATCGGCTACGCCAACCTCGGCGCGCTGCTCATGGCGACCGGTCACGGCTACGACTCTGCCGGCGGCAGGGCGCTCGCTGCGGCGATCACGTCGCTCATGACGGGCACCGCCTACAAGCGGTCGGCGGAGCTCGCCGGCCTGGTCGGCCCGTACGAGGGCTACGCCCGCAACGCCGAGGGCCACCAGCGGGTCATGCGCAAGCATGCGGCGGCCAACGACGACGTCCGCACGCTCGGGGCGATGGACTCCGCGATCCACTCCGCCGCATCGAAGGTCTGGGCCGAGGGCAACCGGATCGGCCTGGAGAACGGCTGGCGCAACGCCCAGGCCTCCGTGCTGGCGCCCACCGGGACCATCGGCTTCATGATGGACTGCGACACCACCGGCGTGGAGCCGGACTTCTCGCTGGTCAAGTTCAAGAAGCTCGTCGGCGGCGGCTCGATGCAGATCGTCAACCAGACGATCC
>NZ_DAORSQ010000013.1:0-10845 GCF_035443605.1 Actinotalea sp.
CGGTCAGCGAGCGCTCGCCGCCCGACAGCAGCGACAGCCGCTTGACCTTCTTGCCGGCAGGGCGCGCCTCGACCTCGATGCCGGTGGTGAGCATGTCCCCGGGCTCGGTCAGGACGAGGCGGCCCTCGCCGCCGGGGAACAACCGGGCGAAGACGCGCTCGAACTGCACGGCCGTGTCGTGGTACGCCTCGGCGAAGACCTGCTCGACGCGCTCGTCGATCTCGCGGACGATCTGCAGCAGGTCGGAGCGCGAGCTCTTGAGGTCGGCCAGCTGCGTGGTGAGGAACGTGTGCCGCTCCTCGAGCGCGGCGAACTCCTCCAGGGCCAGCGGGTTGACCCGGCCGAGCAGCGCGAGCGCCCGCTCGGCCGCGCGCAGCCGCTTCTCCTGGTCGGCCCGCACGTAGGGCACGGACGTGGGCGTCTCGTCCGCCGACCCCGCGTCGGACGGCGCGGTGAGCACCGGCACGGGCTGGTGCGGGCCGAACTCGTCGAGCAGCACCTGCGGGTCCAGCCCCAGCTCCTCGACCGCGCGCGTCTGCAGCTGCTCGACGCGCAGCGCCTGCTGGGCGCGCGCGAGCTCGTCCTTGTGGGCCACGTCGGTGAGCTCCGCGAGCTCGCGCGCCCACCGGTCGACCTCGGTGCGCACCACGACGAGCTGGGCCTCGCGCTCGGTGCGGTCCCGCTCGACGGTGTCCCTGACGTCGCCGGCCGCGCGCAGCGACTCCTCGAGCACACCGAGCGCCCACCCGGCACCGGTGGCGACCGCCTGCGCCCGCGCGGCCTGCTCGGCGCGCTGACGGGCGCGCTCCGCCGCCCGCTGACGCGCCTCGCGCTCGGCGGTGGCGGCACGCTCGAGCGACTGGGCCCGGCCCGCCACCGCCCGGGCGCGCTCCTCGGAGGTCCGCAGGGTGAGCCGTGCCTCGGTCTCGCGCGCGCGGGCAGCCGCGGCCGCGGTGGCCGCGGTGTCGCGCGCAGCCCCGGCGGCCTCGATCTGGTCGTCGGACTCGGCCGGGTCCGCCTCGGCGTGGGCCAGCCGCTCGGCGAGGTCGGCGAGCTCGACCTGGTCGGCGGCGAGACGCTGGCCGGCGGCGTCCAGCGCCGCCTGAGCACGCTCGGCCTCGGCCCGGGCTGCGCGCGCGGCCGAGCCCAGGTGACCCAGCTGCTCCGCGACGGCCGCCAGCGCGGCGTCGGACTCGTGCAGGCGCTCCAGCGTGGCCTCGTGGCGGGCGGTCGCCGCGCGCTCGGTCTCGCCGGCGGCGGCCAGCGCGAACCTTGTCCGCTCGGTCGCCGCGGCGGCGTCGGCGACGCGCGCCCTGGCGTCGTCGAGCGCGGCCTGCAGCTCCAACGTGCTCGGCGCGCTGGCCGAGCCACCCGAGGCGCGGGCGGCCCCGAGCAGGTCCCCGCCCCGGGTCACGGCGGTGAGCCGCGGGTGGGCGGCGACGACGGCGCGCGCCTGGGCGAGGTCGTCGACGACGACGACGTCGGCCAGCAGGGCGTGCACGGCGTCCGCGACGGCCGGGGCGACGTGCACGAGGGTGACCGCCGCCACAGCGCCGTCCGGCACCGCGCCGGGAGCCGGCGGCGGCTCGGTGCCGCCGATGAGCAGCGTGGCACGCCCGGCGTCGTCGGTGCGCAGCCGGCGCAGCGCGTCCACCGCGGCACCGAGCGACTCCACCGCGACGGCGTCGGCCACCGCGCCGAGCGCAGCGGCGATGGCGTCCTCGTACCCGGGCTCGACCCCGACGAGCGCGGCGACGGAGCCCAGCGTGCCCGGCAGGTCGTCCGCTGCGAGCAGCGCGCCGGCGCCGTCCTTGCGGACCAGGCTCATCTCGAGCGCCTCGACGCGGGCCGTCCACGACGCGCGGTCGCGCTCGGCCGTCTGCTCGGCGGCACGCAGCGCCACGAGAGCGGCGGCGGCGTCCTCGAGCGCGGCCGTGGCGGCCTCGTGCTCGGCGTCGAGGTCCTCCTCGCCCTCCTCGGCCCCGACCACCTGGGACTCGAGCGCCGCGAACTCGACCGTGGCCCGCTGCCCGCGCCGCTCGGCCTCGGCGACGGTCTCGCGCAGCCGGCCGATCTCGGCCTCGGTCGCCTCGAGCCGGCTGCGGCGCGCCGCGACCTGCCCGGCCAGCCGGGCCAGCCCCTCGCGCCGGTCGGCGACGGCACGGTGCAGGGCTGCCAGGTGCCGCTCGGCGGTGTGCGCCTGCTCCTCGAGGCCGGCACGGTGGACGGTCGCGGCCTCGACGGCCACCCGGGCGAGCTCCACCTCGGCGCCGAGCTCCGCCTCCGCGGCGCGCGCCCGCTGGGCCTGGGCGTCGAGGTCGTCCGGGTCCCGGCCGGACCAGTCCTCGCCGCCAGCCGAGCCGAGCAGGCGCATGCGCTCCGCCGCGAGGGTCGCCACACCGCGCAGCCGCTCCCGCACGGAGGACAACCGGTACCAGACCTCGGAGGCCGCTGACTGCTCGGGGGCTGCCGCGGCGGCCTGCGCCTCGAGCGCGGCAAGGCGCGTCCGGGCGGCGCCGAGCGCGGACTCGACCTCGGCGCGCCGCTCGCGCAGCGCGGTCTCGTCGGCGATCTCCTGCTCGAGGGTCGCGGTCAGCTGGGCCAGGTCGTCCGCGAGCAGCCGGGCACGGGCGTCGCGCAGGTCGGCCTGGACGGTCTGCGCCTTGCGCGCCACCTCGGCCTGCCGGCCGAGCGGGCCGAGCTGGCGGCGGATCTCGGCGGTGAGATCGGCCAGGCGGGTGAGGTTGGCCTGCATCGCGTCGAGCTTGCGCAGCGCCTTCTCCTTGCGCCGGCGGTGCTTGAGCACGCCGGCCGCCTCCTCGATGAACCCGCGGCGGTCCTCGGGGGTGGCCCGCAGCACGGCGTCGAGCTGCCCCTGGCCCACGATGACGTGCATCTCACGGCCCATGCCGGTGTCCGAGAGCAGCTCCTGGATGTCCAGCAGCCGGCAGGTGGAACCGTTGATGGCGTACTCGGAGCCGCCGCTGCGGAACAGCGTCCGCGAGATCGTCACCTCGGAGTACTCGATCGGCAGCAGGCCGTCGGTGTTGTCGATGGTCAGGGCGACCTCGGCGCGGCCCAGCGGGGGCCGGCCAGCCGTCCCGGCGAAGATGACGTCCTCCATCGTGCCGCCGCGCAGCGACTTGGCACCCTGCTCGCCCATCACCCAGGCCAGGGCGTCGACGACGTTGGACTTGCCGGAGCCGTTGGGCCCCACGACGCACGTGATGCCCGGCTCGAAGCTCAGCGTCGTCGCCGAGGCGAACGACTTGAACCCGCGCAGGGTGAGCGTCTTGAGGTGCACGGAGCGAGCCTAGGGCCGACGTCGGCCGGTGGCGGCGGCCGTGCCCGCGCGCGTCGCGGCGGCCGTGCCTGCGCGCAGGGCGACGCCCGGTGCTGCGCTCACAGCGCCGGGAACCACAGGCCGATCTCGCGCGCTGCGGACCGCGGCGAGTCGGAGCCGTGCACGAGGTTCTCGGTGACCGGCGTGTCCCACGCCCTGGCCAGGTCGCCGCGGAGGGTCCCGGGCGCCGCCGTCGTCGGGTCCGTGGTGCCGGCAAGCGACCGGAAGCCCTCGATGACGCGCTCGCCCTCGACCACGGCCGCGAGCACCGGGCCGGAACCCATGAACTCCACGAGGGGACCGAAGAACGGCTTGCCCGCGTGCTCGTCGTAGTGCGCCTCGAGCAGCGCCTCGCCGGGCGTGCGCAGCTCGACGGCGACGAGCGTGTACCCCTTCGCCTCGATCCGGCGGAGCACCTCCCCGACCAGGCCCCGGCGGACGCCGTCGGGCTTGACGAGGACGAGGGTGCGCTCGACGGTGGGCTGCGACATGGCCGCGAGCCTAGCGGCTGGACTCAGGTGGTCGCCCCGGGCGCGGCGGCCGCGGCGACGGCCCGTGCCGCCCGCTCCCGGTCGATCCGACCACCGAGGCGCAGCGACGCGACCCAGAGCGCGACGAAGACCACCCCGACGACGACCATGACCGGCGCGGCGGCCGGCGGCAGCGCCAGACCGCCGAGCAGCACCGGCACCTGGAGCACCGAGCCGACCACCAGCCCGCCGGGACGCCCCTGGACGCCCGCCGCCAGGATCAACGAGAGCGCCAGCGCCCCACCCAGGCCCCACACCACGCCGGGCGGCGCGGCGCGCAGGCCGTACGCGACGAGCGTCGCGAAGAGGACGACGAAGGCCTCGAGCACGAGCATCGTCGCGGTGAACTGGCGGCGGGCCGAGCGCACGCGCCCACCGCCGGCCGGGGCGGGTGCCGCAGGGCGCGTCGGGGTGCTCACCGGGGCAGGTTACCCACGGTCCGGGTCGCTGGCCCGCCCGGCCGCAGCCCCGACCGTGTCGCCGTGCTCCGTCACGCCCGGGAGGTCGCCCCCGTCCCGCGCGGCTGACCCCGTCGCGCCGTGGGGTGCGTGCGGTGCGCTGTGGTGCGCGGGCGGGACCTCGGACACCGCCTCGCCGCGCGCGACCATCCCGGCGACGTCGGACAGCGTCACCTCCCGCAGGAAGAGCGTGAGCACGAAGCCGACCGCGACGAGCGGCACGAGGTACCAGAAGGCCGGCGCCAGGGCGTCGGCGAACGCGTCGACGACGCCGGTGCGCAGCGGCTCGGGCAGCGTGGCGACCACCGCGGGGGTGAGCGAGGCCGCGCCGTCCCCGCTGCCGCCGGGGGCGCCGGCGAAGAGCGGTTCGAGCCGCTCGGCGAGGCGCGAGGTGAAGATCGTGCTGAACAGGGCCACCCCGACCGCCGCGCCGATCTCGCGGAAGAAGTTGTTGGCGCTCGTCGCGGTACCCAGCTCGTGCGGGTCGACGGAGTTCTGCACCGCCAGCACGATGGTCTGCATCACCAGGCCGAGCCCGGCCCCGAGCACGAAGATCATGGTGCCGAAGAGCAGCATCGACACGTCCCCGGTGAGCTGGGTCAGCCACATGAGGCCGAGCGTGGCGATCGCCATGCCCGCGATGGGGAACGCGCGGTACCGACCCGTGCGCGTGATGACCACGCCCGAGGTGATCGCGGTGAGCATGACCCCGACCATCATCGGCAGCAGGAGGAAGCCGGACTCGGTCACCCCTGCGCCCGTGGCCATCTGCAGGAACGTGGGCAGGTAGGTCAGCGCCGCGAACATGCCCATGCCGATGACGAGGCTGACCGCCGTGGCGATGGCGAAGGTGGGGTTGCGGAACAGGTGCAGCGGCAGCAGCGGCTCCTCGGCGCGCTGCTCGACGAGCACGAAGGCGAGCGCGCTGACCACGGTGCCGACCACGAGCGCCAGCAGGCGCGGGTCCGTCCAGTCGTAGCCGCCCGCGCCGGAGAAGCTGGTCCAGCTCGTGGTGAGCACGAGACCGGAGGTGGCCATCACCATGAGGACGATGCCCGCGACGTCCAGGCGGTGGCCGGAGCGGTGCGTGGGCAGGCGCAGCGTGAACCAGGCGACGACGAAGGCGAGCACGCCGATCGGCACGTTGATCCAGAACGCCCACCGCCAGGTCAGCTCGTCGGTGAAGTAGCCGCCCAGCAGGGGGCCGATGACGGCCGAGATGCCGAACAGCGCGCCCATCGGGCCCATGTACTTGCCGCGGTCCCGCGCCGGGACGATGTCGGCGATGATCGCCTGCGACAGGATCATCAGGCCGCCGCCGCCGAGGCCCTGGACGGCCCGCCAGAACACCAGCTGGCCGAAGGTCTGGGCCATGGCCCCGCCGATCGACGCCAGCGTGAACAGGCCGATCGCCACGAGGAACGGCCAGCGCCGTCCCCACAGGTCGCCGAACTTGCCGTAGAGCGGCATGACGACGGCGATCGCGAGGATGTACGCCGTCATGAGCCAGCCCTGGTGCTCCACGCCGTCGAGCTCGCCCACGATCGTCGGCATCGCGGTGCCGAGGATCGACTGGTCGAGCGAGGACAGGAACATGCTCGCCATGAGCGCGCCGAAGATCACCCAGACCGTGCGCTGGGTGAGCACGACGAGCGGCCGGTCGGGGGCCGTCGTGGCGGTGGGGGGTGCGGAGGTCATGCGCGTCCTTCGGTCGGTGCGGGGCTCGGGGTGCGAGTGCTGGAGGCGGGGCGATGGTCGGCGGGCTCGTGGAGCACCGTGCGCAGCTCGGCGAGCACGGCGCCGACGGCGTCGGCGACCGCGCCGCGGCCGTCCTGGGCCTCCCAGTGCAGGTGGGCCGCCCGCGTCAACGACATGACCAGCGAGGTCAGCAGCTCGACGCGGGGTGCCGTCGTCGGCAGGGCGAGCCGTGCGGCCAGCAGCGCAGCGACCGCCGTGTGGTGCCGCTCGAACGAGGCCATGTGCCGCGCGAGGAGGCGCGGCTCGTGACGCGCGAGCTCGACGGCGCAGGCCATCCGCCCGCTGGAGAACGGTGCGCCAGCGACGAGCGCCGTGACGAGCCGCTCGAGGTCGGTGCCCAGGTCACCCGTGGGACCGCCCGCGGCGAACGCGCTCGCGGCTGCCTCGTCGACGACGTGCGGCACGACACCCAGGACGGCGTCGTCCTTGGAGGCGAAGTAGTTGAAGAACGTCCGGGTGGAGACGCCGGCCTCGGCGCAGATCTCCTCCACGGTGACGCCGTCGAGGCCTCGGGCCATGACGAGCCGATGGGCCGCGTCGACGAGCGCCTCGCGCCGGGCCAGCTTCTGACGCGCGCGCAGGCCCACCGGGGCGTCGGGCGTCGCGCGGGGTGCGCGCGGGTCGACGAGGTTTGCTTGCATGGCGTGCAAGTTTACATCACGTGCAGTTGTGCACCGGATGCAGGTCGTCAGGCCTCGCCGAAACCGCCCTCGACGACGCCCACGACGGTCTCGACCGCGGCGCGCGCACCCGGACCGCTCGCCGTCACCGTCAGCGCGTGGCCGCCCCGGGCGCTCAGCGACATGAGGGCGAGGATGCTGCCGCCGTCCACCCCGTCGACCAGCACCGGCACACCCGTGTCGACCACGGCCCGCGCCAGGAGCGCGGCGGGCCGGGCGTGCAGCCCCAGCGGGTTGCGCAGCGTCGTCGTCGCCGTCACGACGGGCCCCGCGACGACGGGCTGCGGCGCGGCCTGCGTCGCCGGGGACCCCGCCGCAGCTCCCCCCGCCGCGACGGCTGCCGCCTCGACACCGTCGAGGTCACCGCCCTGCTGGGCGCGCACCGATGCCGCGACGGCACCCTCGACGATCGGGGCCGCCGGCACGCGGACCAGTGCCGCGTCCGCCTCGTCGAGCATCTCCAGCACGAGGTCCGTGGTGAGCAGCGCGGACCCGAGGTCGGTGAGGACCACCACCCCGCCGCCGTCCCGGTCGCAGGCCGCCAGTGCCTCCTCGACCGCCGTCATGACACGGTCGACGCTCGTCCCGATGCCCTCCGGCGTCCCGCCGGCCGGGAGGAGCGTGACGTCGGGTGCCATCTGGCGCGCGATGTCCGCGGTGCCCGACGCGACGTCGGCCGAGTGGGACACCAGGACGAGGGCGACCCGCGCGCTCACGCCGGCAGACCGAGCGACGCGTCAGCAGCGGTGTCGGCCGCGGCACGCACGATGAGCGCAGACGACGCCGCGCCCGGGTCCCGGTGACCCGCGCTCCGCTCGCCGAGGTAGGACGCGCGCCCCTTGGTCGCCACCATGGGATCGGTCGCGACGGCCCCGGCCTCGGCCGCCACGGCGGCGGCCTCGAGCACGTCGGCCGGGTCGGCACCCGCCGACGCCGCCGCCTGGGCAGCGACCGCGGCCGGCGTCCACGCGTCGACCATCGTCTTCTCCCCCGTGGTCGCCTTGCCGCGCGCCACGATGCCCTCGAGGCCGGCCTCGAGCAGGGCGACGACGGCACCGGGGTCGAGCTCCGCGGTCCCGGTCACCTTCGCCGCGCGCAGGTACGCCGTGCCGTAGAGCGGGCCGGCCGCGCCACCCACCGTGGACATCAGCGTGGTGGCGACGAGCTTGAGGACGTCACCCACGGTCGGCGGGTCCTCCTCGAGAGCGTCGAGCTTGACGACGACGGCGGTGAACCCGCGATACATGTTCTCGCCGTGGTCCCCGTCACCGATCTGCCGGTCGAGCTCGATGAGCTCGGAGCGGTGCTCGGTGACGACCGTCGCCGTCCGCCGGACCCACCGCAGTGCCCACGCCACGTCCAGTGCCATGCTGCTCCTTCGTCGGGGGAACGGGCCGCGCCCCGATGGGCACGTCACCCTGGCTGCAGCCTGCCACGCCCCCTGGGCGGGCGTGGCAGGCTCCCGCTACCCGGTCGGCGCTCAGCGCGCCACCGGGTCCGCGCGGCTCACCAGCGCAGGGCCGCCGTGTGCACCGGCGCGTCCCACAGGGCGGTCATCTCGTCGTCGAGCCGGAGCACGGTCACCGAGCAGCCCTGCATCTCGAGCGAGGTGACGTAGTTGCCGACCAGCGACCGGGCGACGGTCGCGCCGCGCGCCTCGACGAGCCTGCGGGCCGCGCGGTAGACGACGTACAGCTCGGACAGCGGCGTGCCGCCCATCCCGTTGACGAGCAGGAGGACCTGCTCGCCGCCGGCGATGCCGAGGTCGTCGAGCACGGGCGTGGTGAGCATCGCGGTGATCTCGTCCGCCGGGGCCATCGGGATGCGGTGCCGGCCGGGCTCGCCGTGGATGCCGATGCCGATCTCGATCTCCTCGTCGGTGAGGTCGAAGCTCGGGACACCGGCGTGCGGCACGGTGCAGGCCTCGAGGGCCACGCCCATGGTCCGGACGTTGGCGATGACGCGCTCGGCGATGGCCGCGACGCCCGCGAGGTCGTCGCCGCGCTCTGCCGCGGCACCGGCGATCTTCTCGACCGCGACGGTCCCGGCCACGCCGCGGCGGCCGGCCGTGTAGAGCGAGTCCTGGACGGCGACGTCGTCGTTGACGATCACCGTGCGGACCTCGATCCCGTCCGCCTCGGCGAGCTCCGCCGCCGTCTCGAAGTTCAGCACGTCGCCGGTGTAGTTCTTGACGATGTGGAGCACGCCGCGGCCGCCGTTGGCCGCGACCGTCGCCGGGGCGATCGCGTCCGGCGTGGGCGACGTGAACATCGCGCCCGGCACGGCGGCGTCGAGCATGCCGAGGCCGACGAACCCGGCGTGCAGGGGCTCGTGCCCGCTGCCGCCACCGCTGACCAGGCCGACCTTGCCCGCGACGGGTGCGCCGTTGCGCACCACGAACATCGGGTCGGTGTGCACGGTGACGAGGTCGGCATGCACCAGGCCGAACCCCTCGACCGACTCGTCGGTGACACGTGCCGGGTCGTTGATGAGCTTCTTCACGCTGGACTCCCCTTCGCCTGCCGACCTGCGCCACGTCGTTGCGGCGCACCGGTCGGTCACCTCGTTGTGGCCCCGCCCCCGGTCGCCAGCATTGGTCGGCGGCGGCGGGCGGTCAAGGGGAAGTCGTTCATGGAGGCTGCACGTATGTGCAGACCCTCCGCGTCAGTGCCGACCGAAGAGCGTCCTGGCCTCCGCCGCCATCGTCACCGAGCCGGTGACGAGCACCCCGGCGCCCGTCGGCGAACCCTCGGCCGCCCCCTCCGACAGCTCGACGGCCAGGGCGATCGCCTCGTCGAGCCGCTCGACGGCATGCACGCGGTCCTCGCCGAAGACCTCGGTGGCGATGAGCGCGAGGTCGTCGACGTCGTGCGCGCGCGGGGACGTCGAGCGGGTGACCACCACCTCGTCGAGCAGCGGCTCGAGGCCGGCGAGGATCTGCTCGGCGTCCTTGTCCTCGAGGATCCCCACCACGCCGACGAGCCGCTCGAAGCTGAACGCGTCGCGGACGCCCGCCACGAGGGCCTCGACGCCGTGGGGGTTGTGCGCGGCGTCGACGAGCACCGTCGGGGAGGACCGCACCACCTCGAGCCGGCCCGGGGAGTGCATGTCGGCGAAGGCCGCCTCGACGAGCTCACCGGACAGCGCGCCGCCATCGCGCAGCACGGCCTCTGCCGCCGCGAGCGCCAGCAGGGAGTTGCTCGCCTGGTGCGCACCGTGCAGCGGCAGGAACACCTCGGTGTACAGCCCGCCGGTGGTGGACAGGTCGAGCAGCTGGCCGCCGACGGCCACCCGCCGCCCGGCGACCTGCAGGTCCACCCCCTCGCGCAGCACCCGCACGCCGTGCTCGGCAGCGGCAGCCAGCACGACGCCGTCGACCTCCTCGCGCTGCGCCGCCATGACGAGCGTGGCGCCGTCGGTGAGGATGCCGGCCTTCTCCCCCGCGATGTCGACGAGGTCGTGGCCGAGCCAGCGCTCATGGTCGTAGGAGATCGGTGTGATGACCGCGACCTCGGCGTCGACGACGTTCGTCGCGTCCCACGTGCCGCCGAGCCCGACCTCGATGACCGCGACGTCGACCGGGGCGTCGGCGAAGGCTGCGAAGGCCATCACCGTGAGCACCTCGAAGAAGCTGAGCCGCGGCCCGCCCGCCGCGAGCGAGCGCGTGTCCACCATGTGCACGTAGGGCGCGACGTCCTGCCAGAGCTCGACGAAGCGCTCGGCGCTGACGGGCTCGCCGTCGATCGCGATGCGCTCGGTGACGCTCGTCAGGTGCGGGCTGGTGAAGCGGCCCGTGCGCAGCCCGTGCTCGCGCAGCAGCCGCTCGATCATCCGCGACGTGGACGTCTTGCCGTTGGTGCCCGTGACGTGCACCACGCGGTAGGCACGCTCGGGATGCCCGAGCAGGTCGCACACCTCGCGGACCCGGTCGAGCGTGGGCTCGAAGTCGTGCTCCGGGGAGCGGTCGAGGATCCCCTGGTAGACCTCGCGCAGCACCTCGTCGCCGCTCACGGGGTCGCCTCGCCGCCGGCATCGGGCACAGCGCCGCCGGCATCGGGCACCGCGAGCCGGACGTC